>JAJFLS010000786.1 GCA_021772595.1 Opitutales bacterium | reverse complement strand
CCGTTTAAATTACAACGTTGTAATTTAAACGGTCTCGGAGCTGCTAGCCGGATCATTTCCCGGAGGGCTGCCGCCGAGCAAAAAGAAAAGACGCGCCTATCCGTCTGAGGCGGCCCAAACGTCGATTTTCGTAAAAATTGGCCCAAAAACGCCGTGGATCGGCTGATTTTCTCGAAAAACGGCACTTCGACTCCGATATTTAAGAGGCCTGGCATGCTCTAGGCTTTGAGTCCATTGCTCCAAAATGATTCTCATAATCAAAGACGAGTTAGTAAATCCGCCCACTTGGTTCACTTCGTTCCGAGATCTGACTCTTATTTGCAGCATGCGGCTCCATACCGACATCGTCATCGAGAGCGAGGACTTCGATCTCTACTACAATTGGCTCAAGCCACGCGGCGGAATGGACTTCGTAGACGACTTCGTTCCCCCGGGAATCGAGGAGGGCATACGCCTCGACACCGAGCTGAATTACGATCCGTCGATCATAACCGACCGGATCGTCCCCGAAAACACCCACCAACTCTACAGTCGCATCCAATTCGCCGCCACTTTGTAGGCGAACGCGCCTTTCCAAGCCCCTACAAATTGGCTTTTTGAACCCTTTTCCCGACCTGGACTCCCTTTGCTTTTGGGATTATTCGCAATCCCTTCCTCCGTCCTTGACAGACCGGGGGCGATCAGCAATATCCGCGCATTCTCCGACGAGGGCATGGCTGAGAACTACAAAGATACTCTTAAACTACCGAAGACGGCCTTCCCCATGCGTGCGAACCTCGGCAAGCGGGAACCTGCTCGTGTCGAGCACTGGAAGAAAATCGGTCTCTACGAGAAGATTCAGGCGAAAAACGCCCAGGGCACCCCTTTCATCCTCCACGACGGTCCCCCGTTCACCAATGGCGACCTGCACCTCGGCCACGCCCTCAACAAAACCCTGAAAGAGATCGTCCTCCGCTACAAAGCGGCCAAGGGACATCGCACGCCCTACCTTCCCGGCTGGGACTGCCACGGGCTCCCCATCGAGCACCACGTCTCCAAAGAGCTTCAAGCCGAAGGCAAAACCCTTTCCACCGCCGATCTTCGCGACAAATGTGACGCTTTTTCCGAACACTGGATCGGCGTGCAGCGGTCTCAGCTCAAGCGCCTCGGCGTTCTCAGCGATTGGGATCGCGAATACAAGACCAAGAATCCCGCCTACGAAGCGGAGATCCTCCGCACTCTCGCCTCGTTCGTAGACTCCGATCTGGTCTACCGGAGCAAGAAGCCTGTCTACTGGTCGATCCCCTACGAAACCGCTCTCGCCGAAGCGGAAATCGAGTACCGGGACCACTCCAGCCCTTCCATCTGGGTCGCCTTCGATATTCCCGACAAGGCCCAGTTCGGAATCGAGAAACCGCTTTCCGCCGTCATCTGGACGACCACTCCCTGGACCATTCCCGCCAATCTCGCAGTCGCCGTTCATCCGCGCCTCGAGTACGCATTTGTCGAATCCGGCGAACGCGTTTTCATAGTCGCCCAAGACCGCGCCGAGCAATTCGCCGAAGATTGCGGTTACGATGACTGGAAAATCGTCAAAACCGTCACGGGCGAGTCACTCGAAGGCGTCGAGTCCCGCCATCCGTTCATCGACCGGGCCAGCCCGATCGTTCTCGCCGACTACGTCACCACAGAATCCGGCACGGGCTGCGTTCATACCGCTCCCGGCCACGGTCTCGACGACTATGCCACCGGCCTCAAGTACGGCCTCGATGTCTATTGCCCGGTGAACGACAAGGGCGAGTACGACGACGATGGCCAAATCCCCGACTTCCTGGTCGGCGAATCCGTTCTCGAAAAAGACGGCTGGGTTCCCGCCAACGGCAAGGTGCTCAAAGCGCTTTCCGAAGCAGACGCTCTATTAAAGAAGCAGAAGCTCGTTCATAGCTATCCGCATTGCTGGCGCTCGAAGACGCCGGTCGTTTTCCGCGCAGTCGATCAATGGTTCGTCGCGCTCGACAAAGGCGGCCAACGCGAGAAGGCCCTCGAAGCAATCGGCAACGTCAACTGGATCCCCGACTGGGGAGAAAACCGGATCCGCGGAGCCGTCGAGTCGCGCCCGGACTGGTGTATCAGCCGACAACGCTCCTGGGGCGTTCCCATTCCCGCGTTTTACGACGAGGACGGAACCGGCTACATGGACGCGGACGTCATCCGGGCGATAGCCGACAAGATGGCGAAAACCGGCACCAACCTCTGGTTCACCGCCAACGCCGAGGAACTGCTCGACGGCATCGAGCTTCCCGAAAGCTGGCGAGGCAAGACCTTGAAGGCCGGCACCGACACTCTCGACGTTTGGATCGATTCCGGTTCCAGTCATTTCGCGGTTCTCAAGCAACACGCGGACCTCGCTTGGCCTTGCGATCTCTATCTAGAAGGCAGCGACCAGCACCGCGGCTGGTTCCAGTCCTCGCTCTGGACCGGCGTCATCCGCGAAGGAGCCGCCCCCTACAAAAGCATTCTCACCCACGGCTTCATCGTCAACCAGGACGGCACCAAGCTTTCGAAAAGCGAAGGCGCCATGACGCTCGTCCACTACATGGACAAATTCGGGGCGGACATCGTTCGCCTCTGGATCGCTTCCACCGATTTTCGCAACGACGTGCCGATGGGCGAGGAGATCCTCAAGACGATCGGCGACTCGTATCGCCTGATCCGCAACACCTACCGCTTCCAGATCTCGAACCTCTACGATTTCGACATCGAGAAAAACGGCATGCCCGCCCAGGAGATTCACGAGCTGGATCGTTGGGCGCTCGACAAAACCGCCGAACTCGTCGAAGCCTGCGAACGCGCCTACGACAACTACGAGTTCCACCGCGTCTACCAGCTTTGCAACCAGTTCTGCTCCGTAACGCTGTCCGCGCTCTACCACGACATTCTCAAAGACCGGCTCTACACGCTAGCCGAGAACCACTCGCTACGTCGCTCCTCGCAGACGGCGATCTACCACATTTTCCGCGCTCTCGTCCGCGTCCTCGGCCCCGCGCTCCCCTTCACATCCGATGAAGCTTGGAGCTATTTCTTGGCCGACGAGGATTTCATCGACGAACCCCTCGCCCTCCAAGGCTGGCCCAACGAAGCCGCCGCGTGGCGAGACGAAGCGCTTTCCCAAGAATTCTCGGATCTGCTCGTGTTCCGCGATTCGGTCAACGAGAAGCTCGAAGAGCTACGAACGAACGGCGAAATTGGCCGTTCCCTCGATGCGTACATCGAGCTGACCGGTGCCGAACAAGACCCCACATTCCAACTCCTTTCTAAGTATAAGGAGTTTCTGGAGGAACTCTTCATCGTCTCGCGAGTCGAACTCGCCGCGAATCCCGATGGAGAACTAACGATAACGGTAAGCAAGGCAACCGGCGGCCGCTGTCCGCGCTGTTGGAGATGGGAACCCGATCTCCAAAACGGCACGGAAAACGAACAGTTATGCCCCCGCTGCGCTGAAGCCATACTCTAACCGCCTCAAATCATGCCAGCAAAGAAAACAACTGCCAAAAAAACAGCCCCGAAGAAGAAACCCGCAAAGAAAGCAGTCGCCAAGAAGACGCCCGCGAAAAAGGTGGCCGTAAAGAAGGCCGCAGCAAAGAAGGGGGTCGCCAAGAAAGCCCCCGCGAAAAAGGTGGCCGTAAAGAAGGCCGCAGCAAAGAAGGGGGTCGCCAAGAAGACGCCCGCGACGAAAGCGCCAGCAAAGAAAAACGCCGCGAAAAAAGGCCCTGTAAAGAAGGCGACTGCGAAAAAAGCCCCCGCGAAGAAAACAGCCAGCAAGAAAGCTCCGGCGAAGAAGGTCGCCGCGAAAAAGGCCCCTGTTAAGAAAGTTGCCGCAAAGAAGACGCCCGCGAAAAAGGAGGCCCAAAAGAAGGCTCCCGTGAAAAAAATTGCTGATAAGAAAACAGTCACTGAAAAAACAACCGTTAAGAAGAAAGTCGTGAATAAGGCCAAAGCCGCTAAAACCGTGAAGAATTTAGTTTCCAACAAATCCGAAACTGCCGGGACCAAGAAGAGTTCCGCGGCATCCGCAGGATTTTCACTCGAGGACGCGCTATCGATAGCCAAGAAACGCACGAAGGAAGAGGATTCCGTCGCCAAGAAAATGGCCGCGAAAGAACAGGCCCTTAAAGCCGTCGAAGAGGCTGAACGGAAATCAGAGAAGCGCGTGCTAGGAGCCGCTTCGCTCTCCGATATTCTTGGATTTGATCCCGCAACTCCTGAGGCGTCGCCGGTCGAAAACCGCAAAGTGCCGCGGAAGTACAAGAAGTTCTTCGATCTTCTCATCGAGCTGCGCGACCACGTTAAAAGCGGCTTGAACATGCACACTGAGGAGACTCTCAAACGTTCAAGCAAAGATGATTCGGGCGATCTATCCGGATACAGCCAGCACATGGCGGACGCCGGCACGGACACCTTCGATCGCGATTTCGCCCTCAGCATGGTATCCAGCGAGCAAGACGCCCTCACCGAGGTCGAGCTGGCCATCGAGCGGATTTTCAACGGCACCTATGGCGTTTGCGAGATGACCGGAAAGCTTATCAGAGAAGAGCGGCTCATGGCAGTGCCGTTCACTCGATACTCCGTCGAAACGCAAAAGCAGCTTGAGAAGAATCAGACCCGCAGCGTTCAGCGAGGAGGCATCTTCACTGATGCGACCAGCGAAGACGCGATGAGATTCGCCAACGAGAATTCGGACTCGTAACATTGAGCCAATCCGATTCGATGCGAGGCCTTCAAGCGTACAAGCTACTTCTAGGCTTGGCGCTGGCGATCGTCGTCTTGGATCAGGCGACCAAGCTTCTAATCGCCCATTTCATTCCCTTCGGGGCCTTCTATCCCCCGCAGTCCACCGAAGTCATACCGGGCTTCTTCAGTCTGGTGCACGTGGGAAATACGGGCGCTGCTTGGAGCCTGTTTAGCGGGCACAGCACGATACTCGCACTGGTGGGGCTGCTCGCCTTGGCTCTGCTGTGGTTTCTTCGCAAATCGCTTCAGCTCCACTTGCCCTTGTCCCAATGGTCGTTCGGCCTGATCATCGGCGGGATAATCGGGAACCTGATCGACCGATTCCGGCTCGGATACGTCATCGATTTCCTGGATTTCCATGTCAACGACTGGTACTGGCCCAGCTTCAATATCGCCGACTCCGGCATCACCGTTGGCGTGGCGATATACGTCCTCTCATCCTTCCGGAAACCACAAGAATCGGAGTAGCCAATTACATCGTCAAGATGTAGGAGCCTGCTTGCAGGCGATAAATCGCTCTACTCCACGTTCGCGACTTGCTCGCGGATGCGTTCGAGTTCGTTCTTCATCGCGAGCACGTTTTTAGATACTTCGATCGAGCTGGACTTGCTGCCCATCGTGTTGATCTCGCGAGCGATTTCCTGAATCAGGAATTCGATTGACCGGCCGACTGGTCCGTCTTTCGACAACAACTCAGCGAACTGTTCGAAGTGGCTCTCCAAACGTGTCATTTCTTCGGATACGTCGCAACGATCGGCGAACATCGCGATCTCCTTCAGCACTCGCTCGTCATTCAAATCGATTTCCAGCCCGGTCTGCTCCAGCCGGGCGTTGAGATTCTCGCGATGCTTGACGACCATTTCGGGAGCGATCTTCTTTGTCTCAATGGTTGTATCCGCCATCTTCTGACGACGATCTTCTAAATCCTGTTTCAACGCCGCGCCTTCCTGCTCACGCATCGCGACCAGATCATCCAAGGCCGCATCCACGGTATCCATCAAGAGCCCTTCGACAATCTCCCCCGGCAGCCCCCCGGACTCCGCTTCAAGCAGCCTGGCCAAATCGAGGATCACCTTCGCATCGATTTCGCAAGCCGCGCCATGCCTCTCGGCGATGGTCTTCAATCGAGCGAGGCCCGCGTCGATTTGAGCATCGCTCGGAAGACCCGCTACTACGTTTTGCTCGTCTCGAATTTCGATCGAATACTGAAGCCTTCCGCGACCGATTCGCTGTCTCGACTTTTCGACTACCTTGCGTTCGAGATTCTGAAACTCCTTGGGGAGCGAGCAGGTGACCTCGATGTTTTTCCGATTGACCGAAGACACTTGCAGCGAAACGACGATTCCGTCGGCGCTCCGCTCGGCACGGCCATATCCAGTCATGCTCTTCATACGTCTTGTCCTAGGAATTTTGCTACTTGATCCACATCCTTATCGCCGCGGCCGCTCAGGTTCATAACGATGATCTTGTCTTTCGATAATTCGGGAGCGCGCTTAATCACGTAGGCCAAGGCATGGGTCGACTCCAAGGCGGGAATGATCCCCTCGGTCCGACAGAGCAGCTGAAACGCGTCCAGCACTTCATCGTCCGTCGCGTACGCGTAGTCGATCCGGCCGATGTCGCGATAATAGGCGTGCTCCGGCCCAATCGCTGCATAGTCGAGACCCGCCGAGATAGAATGCGTCAGCTCGATCTGACCATCGGGATTCTGCAGAATGTAGGTCTTGCTCCCTTGCAGGACGCCCAATCGCCCGCCTTCAAAGCGCGCCGCGTGTTCGCCTTTCTTGATTCCATGGCCGCCCGCTTCGACACCAACGAGCCGAATATTCGGCTCGTCCAGAAACTCGTAAAAAAGCCCGATCGCATTCGAACCACCGCCCACGCAGGCGATCATCTCATCCGGCAGCCGACCCTCTTTCTCCAAAATATCCTTTCGCGTCTCCTGGCCGATCACTCGATGGAAATCCCGCACCATCATCGGATACGGGTGCGCGCCTAAAGCGGACCCCAAAATGTAATGCGTGTCGCGCACATTGGTCACCCAATCGCGCATCGCCTCGTTCACCGCGTCTTTGAGTGTCTTCTGCCCCGAGTCGACGCCGCGCACCTCCGCCCCGCAAAGCTCCATTCGAAACACGTTCAGCTTCTGGCGCTCCATGTCGACCGTCCCCATGTAGACGACGCATTCGAGCCCCATCTTGGCGCACACCGTCGCTGTCGCCACTCCATGCTGGCCGGCGCCGGTCTCCGCGATAATCCGCCGC
>JAJFLS010000785.1 GCA_021772595.1 Opitutales bacterium | reverse complement strand
GACCCTAGCCCTTTTAAGAAGGTCTTCTTTTCCTCTGGAGTGAATTTCTTCTCATCGCCTGATCGCGGCTCATGCCATGTATCGTAGCCGCCGACATTCTGATGTCCGAACCAAATCGAGCGGTGATGCGGATGGTCGTGCTGCTCGCCATCAATCGTCTCCATAGGATAAGCGCGCGTCATCCGCTTTCCAGTCGGCCCGATCAAAGGCCACATGTAGGACTTGTTCGAATCGTCGACGATGTAGTTGGTCACGAACGCTCCGTTGTAATTCACGGTAACACCCGAATCGGTTCTCGTCACGGAGAAACCTTCCGAAGAGGAGGAAGTTCGGGAGCACGCCAGCATGAGCGCGCACATCGTTAGCAGTCCGAACCCAATCGGCTTAAGCAGGAATTTGAGAATGTTCATAATCGATTGTTTTTCTTGTTGAAAACCTCTGCACAAAAGCGGGATCGTTTGCGAGCCTCAAACGTGAACGCGACCGCACTTAATCAATATCGCGGGATAAACCCGCTCCTACATTGTGGTGCACGAAATTGTAGGAGCGGGTTTATCCCGCGGTTCAATAATCGACGCCGTCCCGCTTGCGGGACAACGTAGCTACACCGGGAACTCGGTGTGGAAAACGCGACAGCCACTAATCCGTAAGATTGAACTTCAGCAAACTTGTCTTCGCGTTCGCGTTCATTTCCATGTCTCCAGAAATGAATACACGGCTGGAGTCGATTCCTTTCGTCTGAGTGAGATAGTCTTTGATGTTCTTAGCCCGCTCGTTTGCCAATCTCTCCAACCAAGAGGCGTCCACTTGAAACGACTCCTCCGCGAAAAGCCGTTTCTCGATCTCCTCCATTGAAGGCAACTCAACAACCGGTTCCTCGATTTCCGCTTGTTCCGAAATCGGCTCTGATTCCGGCTCCTCCGGTTCAGCTTGCTCCGGCACCTTCTTCTTCCCTTGACCGGTCACGTTCTTGATGAGCTTCGCCACCGCTCCAAAAACGTTTCGCTTCACTGGCTCTTCACTGGGTTCAACCTCGACCTCGCCAGGCTGGGAAGCAGGTAGCTCCGAGGCGACCGAATCAGTTTCGTCTACCGGCGCGAGCTCGATTCCTAACAAATCCCTATACACGTTCTTAGCGCTCGCCTCATAGGTCGCTTTATCGAAATTCCTCAGCAGTACAATCGGATCTGAAATTTGACCGCCGTCCTCCGATCGCAATCTATTCGATATCAGCACACGCTTAAAAACAACGGCCTCCGCCTTCTCAGCAATCACCGAGGACAGATCGACCTTCAAGCCGGGGCGCTCTTCAAGAATTTTAGCTATCTTATCCAGGCGCGATTTCATGCTTTCATCCAATTCGAATGCGCCGCCCAGAAAGCTCGCTTTATCCAGATCATCGCCGCCGCCCGCGAGCCCGCCGAGAATCGCGAAGGGCGATGTGGCGATCTTCACGATGATATTCCCCAAAGCTTTCATGACAATACCGGCTACGCTAATGCTCGGGTCGTCTAGGTCCCCGCTCAGTTTCAACGGAGGCAATTCCATGCGCCCTTGACGATCTTTCAGAATTGCCACCGCTAAACCAATCGGCAGCCCCAGCGAGTCATCGCTCTGCACTTTCTCACCCAAGGTCAAATGATCCACCAAGATGTCGTTAGATCCGTCGAGAATGCTTTTTTGAATGCCGAAACTCGAATCCACATTCAAGATTCCCTTGTCGAGATTCCGACCCAAATACTTCTTCCAATAAGGGGCCGTCGCCGATAAATCGAAGCTATCGATGCCGAATTTCAAGTTCGCGTAATTCTTGAAATCCAGAGGCTCCAGGTCGCCTGAAAACGAGAACGAGCCACCCCGATCGAACGTGCCGTTTATGCTCACCTTAGCTTTCTCGCCAGACTTGGAAGACACCTCATCGGCCGCTAGCTCGAACCCGGTAACGCTCGACTGATAGGCAGGCAATAGCGTGCTATCAATGAAATCAGTCCGCCCATCCAATATCGCCACCTTGTGAATCGTCAATTCGAGAGGCAGCTCGGGTACCTCCGCAACTTCAGCCTCCGCCGTCTCCGTTTTTTCACTTTCCTCCGACTCGTCCGACGGTTCCTCTTTCGCCAATCGGCTAAGATTCAAGCCCTCCTCAGTCATAGCGATTGTCGTGATCGGTCGGTCGATCTCAAAGCGTTCGACCTCCAGCGTTTCATCCGCGAACGCCGCATTCACGACAGAAATAGACGCTGCCGAGAAAACCGGTCCGCCACCACCCAGCTCCCGAACATCGATCGCGTCGATCTTCATGTCGGCATTAACAGCGAACGATTCCGACGTGATATCCGCATCGTATTCGACATCCAATGTCAGTGAGCCGCGTGCGAATTCGGCATTCGAATACAACGCCACATAGCCTTGCAGCGTTGCTAGATCAAACGCGTCCAGCGACAACGTACCCTCAACCGTCTGCTTCGGAATGTTTACTTCCGCATTCAATTCAGTCGCTCCGCTTCCGTTGATTAGAAAAAGCGTCTCCAAATTCGCAGTCTCGGAGTCGTTGAACGGAGCCACGTTCGTGGCCTCCATCGAAAGGTCGGAAAGGCTCAGCTCGGGCTCGTTTGAGATTGCCCGGTCGATCACCTCGACCGTTCCGGAATTCAAAGTAAACCGCTTGATCAACACATCCAGATCCACAGCGGCTTCTTCGCCCGGTTCGCTCGATGCCGTTTGCGATACAGCCGCTCCCGCAGCATCTGACACCTCGCGAATCGGCGTGCACATCGCTCCTTCTTCGTCGCGCGTCACGAGCCCAACGGGCTTCTCTAAAGTCACCGACTCCACCACCAGGCGATTGTCCGGCCAATGCGCCTCGATCCCGTCAATCAGCAAACTCTCGAAAGTCGCCTTCGTATCTTCTTCCGGATCGTCAAAGGAGAATGCCGACACTTCGATACTTCCTCCACTCCAAAAGGCCGCTTCCGTTTCCGCGCTCAACTCGACCCCGTACGAACCCGACACCGACACAGCCCCCGCGATCTCCGCGCGAACGAGATCATGCCAAAACGGTTTCGCCTTCGATATGTCCAGATTCTCGATACTGAACGAGCCCTTCGACGCGATCGGGTTTACGGATACATCGCCGCTCCAATCGATCGCTGTCGTTTCGCCGAGCTTCGCGCTGAAATTGTACGGACTGTCGCTTTCCGGATCCGACCTTAGATCATTGGCGACGAACGAAACCGGCCCGATCGTTTCCTCCAATGAAAGCGTCCGCGTATGGTCAGCAAATTCGAGGCGGAAATTCGCAACATCAATCGCGCCTATCGTGAAATGAAAAGGCTTGGACGGCTCCGCTTCTTCTTCCTCTGCCGGAGTCTCCAAAAGCCGGTCGATATTCGTCGAGCCATCCTTCGCCACCTTCAGTCGGATCACGGTGTCCGAGAGAGCAAACTCCTTGACCGAAACGCGCCGAAACAGAATCGGAAAAATCTGGCTGTTCGCAAACAGGCGCCCGATTTCGACAAAGTCCTCGCTCTGGTCGTCCTCCACCCGCAAGCCGATCAGCTCGACTGAAAGCGTGAACGGATTGAACGACGCCTCTTCCAGCGAAATCACTCGGCTCAGCTCTCCTGTGACGCGTTCTTCCAACACGTTTCGCAGGATCCTCGGCACGGCGAGAAATCCGAAAATCAGATACAGAACGTAAACGCTCCCGACGATTTTCAGCAAACGGATCCGAACTTTCTTACTAGGGAATTTCAGTGTTTTCATGCAATACGACCCTTGTATCGCGCAAAATCGATTTTCCTGCAACAAGTCACGTTAACGGTTGCAACATCTACCGATTTTCCCGACCAACTCGTAAGGTGAAATTCGAAGCGGTAATTTGGGACATGGACGGCCTGCTCATCGACACGGAGCGCGTTTCGCACGAGTCGTGGAAAGAAGCGACCCTGGAGATCCAAGCCGAGATCGACGATGACGTCTTTCTCGAAATCATCGGCATGAACGTGGAAAGTTTCCGCAACAAACTCCAGGAACTCATCGGCCACCAAGTCGATGTGCCTCAACTAGTCGGCCTCGCCAACGACATTTACCACGAAAAGATAAAACATGGCGTCCCTCTTAAAACCGGCGCCGAGGCCTGCATCGAGTGGCTCGCTATGAACGATATTCCGCAAAGCGTGGCCACCTCATCCAATCAGAAACTCGCCCAACGGAAACTCGGACACCACGGCCTGCTCCCGAAATTTCACACCATCGCGAGTGGGGACCAAGTCAGCCAAGGCAAGCCACATCCAGAAATTTTCCTGACCGCCGCCCAAAAAATGGAGGTAGCTCCCGAGCGATGCATCGCGTTCGAAGATTCTAGACTAGGCGTCATCGCCGCTGCCGCCGCCGGAGCCCACGTGATCCTCGTGCCCGACCTAGCGATTCACGACGACGAGAGCCGCAACCTAGCCCACCAAACCTGGGAATCGCTAGAACAAGGCCCGAGCCTTTTCCCAGATTGGTTCGCTTAATCAATTGTAGGAGCCTGCTTGCAGGCGATAGTCCAACGTATCGCCTGCAAGCAGGCTCCTACAAATCAACACCTCTCCCCCGTAGCTCAGTGCTTTAGCCTGAGCATATTTTTCAGCCTTCAACTTTACTTCTCCCGCCCCCATCCACTATTGCCAACTCTCCCAATCGGATATTCCCTCCTCCCCAATGGAGTTCTCATTCGCAACCGCTAACACGATCCATTTCGGAAATGGGATTTCGCGAACCATCTCGAGCCTACTCCCTCGCGGAACCGATCGTGCATTCGTCGTCACCGGCTCGAACCCGAGCCGACACAAACCCATCCTCGATCTCCTAGAAAAAAACGGCGCCCAACTCGAATCGCATTCCATCGACAAAGAACCGACCGTCGACAGCCTGAACGACGCCGTCCAGTCCGCCCGCGCCTTCGAGCCAAAGGCCGTCATCGCAATCGGAGGCGGCAGCGCCATCGATGCAGGAAAAGCGGTCGCCGCCCTGATCCACAATCAAGGCGACCTCATGGAGTACTTGGAAGTCGTCGGGAAAGGCCGACCGCTCGCCTACCCTTCAACTCCCTGTATGGCAATTCCAACGACAGCGGGAACCGGCGCCGAAGTTACTCGCAACAGCGTAATCGGCGTCCCCGAAGCGGGCGTCAAAGTCAGCTTGCGCAGCCCGCACATGCTCCCTCGCTGGGCAGTAGTGGATCCCGAACTCACATTTCAACTACCTCCCGAACTGGCGGCCTACACCGGCATGGACGCGCTCGTCCAATGCATCGAAGCCTTTCTCTGCAAACAAGCCAATCCGCTCACCGACGCGCTCGCGACCGAAGGGATCAAGCGAGCCTCCCGATCCCTCAAAACCGCGTGCGGCGCAGATCTCGACCGAGAAGCCAAGTCGGACATGTGCGTCGCCAGCCTCTGCAGCGGAATCGCTTTAGCCAATTCAAAGCTCGGCGCCGTCCACGGATTGGCAGGCACGATAGGAGGAATGATCGACGCCCCGCACGGCGCGCTTTGCGCCTGTCTGCTCCTGCCAGCTTTTCGCGCTAATCTCGAAATCGTTTCGCGACGCGAATCTACCAATGACTCCGTCGATAAATTCGATGAGATCGCTCGCCTCGTCACGGGCAACCCGTCCGCAAAAAGCAACTACGCCCTCGCATGGCTAGAAGGCCTCATTGACGAACTTCCGCTCAAGCCACTCGCCGAACTCGGATTCATAGAAGCCCACATCTCCGAAGCCTCCGAAAAAGCCGCCCGCTCCAGCAGCATCCAAGGAAACCCCATCGACCTCGCCCCCGCGGACCTCCGCGAAATCCTCCAAGACGCCCTAGCCTAGCCATTCTCGTATCGGAACGTCTGCGACGTTCCGACAACCCCAAGATAGGGCTGCTTATCCCTAAGCAGCCGCAACTCACCCATTCTCGGCTGCTCAAGGGAAAGCAACCCTACCTCCCCCATCCAAATGAGATAGACTTCAACCCAATCCCCATCATAATCGCCTCGCGTCCAAAACACCCCGTCACCGCGTCACACCCCCAAATCACCATGCCCCAATCCCCTTCCCACAAAATGACCCGCCGCGAAGCCATGAAACTCCTCGGACTAGGAGCAGCGGGAATGACCCTCGGCGGCTACACCGCGACCGCCCAAGGCTTCGCGAAAAACGAAACCATCAACATCGGCCTCATCGGCTGCGGCGGGCGAATGCGCAACGCTCTTGTAACTGGCCTCGCTCCCATTCCCGGCGCAAAAATCGTAGCCGTCTGCGATGTCTACGACGATTTTCTGCGATCCACCCACGTAACAGTCGGCGGACGCGACCGCGACGTTTTTCAGACCAAAGACCATCGCGCCCTCCTCGAGCAAAAAGACATCGACGCCGTCATCATCGCCACACCCGACCACTGGCACACGCCGATCACGATCGATGCCATCGAAGCGGGCAAAGACGTCTACGTCGAAAAACCCGTCACCCACAAACTAGAAGAAGGCCCTCGCCTCATCGAAGCGAAAAAACGAACTGGACGAATCATCCAAGTCGGCGCCCAGCAACGAAACATGCCGCACCTTATCGTGCTCAAACAAAAACTACAATCCGGCGAAATCGACATCGGAAAGATCACCCGCGTTCACATGCAATGGTGCCGCAACACCATGCCTTACACGCAGCCCAACTTTCGAATTACCGAAGATCAAGTCGACTGGAAACGCTTCCTCGGCAACGCTCCCGACCAGCCCTTCGATCCGTTTCGCATGCGCCAATGGCGTTGGATCTGGGATTTCGGCAACGGCCCTCTCGGCGACCTGATGGTCCACTGGCTCGACGCCACAAACTGGCTGCTCGATTTGCCGTTCCCCAGCCAAGTCGTTATGTCGGGCGGGAAATACGGGAGAAAAGGAGACATGGAAACGCCCGACATCACTAACTGCATTATGGAGTATCCAGAATTGGATATGCAGATGGCCTATGTCAGCTCATGGAGCAATAACCTCCACAAGGCATCCGTAAGCATCATGGGAACCGACGCCACCATCTACTTCGACCGCGGTCGTTACGAAGTAACTCCTCAAAAATCGAATAGCGAACCACTCGCTCCCGTAAGCGAGTCCATGATCTCCGGCACTGGCCCAATCGGAGCCGATTTCTATTCCGACTACAAAGGAGCGACCCTCCACTTAAGCGATTGGCTAACCGCCATCCGCGAAAACCGCGATCCCGCCGACAACGTAGAAGCCGCCGTCCAAGCCGCCGCCGTCGCCCACTACGGAAACACCTCCTACCGCGAAAAACGATTTGTAGAAATATAGCCGCAAGGTAGGGAAGGACTGCCAGGCGGTCCGCATACGCGTGAATTTAATCTGAATCCGACGGTTCGCCAATTGTAGGAGCCTGCTTGCAGGCGATAATCCAACGTATCGCCTGCAAGCAGGCTCCTACATTTGAAAATCCAGTATCGTAGGGTCGTCGCTCGCGACGCACCGCGTAAGAAGCTCAACCCTCACCCAGCACAGACCGTTCCGCTGAGCGTATGAGCGTCAACTCAATTAAATAGGATCTGCTTTAGCCGCAAAAAAGCACAAGAGGCACAAAAATCAGAATGAGGGATACCCTGAGCAAGGAGGGCGTGGAACTCAAAGAGAATAAACCGTCACCGCTTCGCCGGATGGCTCCTTCCGTCTTCGCTTCGCTACACCGTGACGAATCCTCGCCAAATAGGATTCTCTGCAGACACCAATCCAACGAGATCGGTTTTGCGTTTTATGCGCCTTTTTGCGGCCAATTAATTCCTCTGCATTTCTAGAAATTCATTAAGTTCACGCATATGCGGACCGCCTAGCAGTCGGTCCCTACCTCAAAATCCATTCGCGAAAATTCGCATCCATTCGCGGTTCCAATCCCTACCTCAAAAACACCGGCGAGCTCCAGGCCCACTGGTCGTTCTTCTGCCTCACCCTTACATAATAAAAGTCTTCCCCACTTCCCGTGTCCTCAAATTCCAATGACCAATTGAATTCATGCGGCAACGGGGCCCGATGAAATCGAAATGCCGGTGAATCAATCCCTCCCAGATGCCCCGTGCGAGCTCCGTCGATTAGCCTACGCAAAGGAATTTCCACCCGCTCACCGTTCAACCGAGCCCACACATTAGCACCCTCGGGCATATCAACTTCCAGACACATTCCCTGCGACGCGTTCGTCGCGTTGTTCGGATTGCTTCGAGTCACCGTCTTAAAACTCACCGCCCGATCATCCACCTGAGACCAATTCGACTCATAAAATCCTCTTTCTTCATCGCTGTCCCCTTCCACCGGAGAAACCACCTCGCGTCCACGAAACCGCGGCTCCACACGCACAATACGCCCTTCCGATAACTCCAACTCCACATCCCAGTCGACCACTCTATTCCTCTCCCCCCATCCCAACTCAAGATAGATGAGCGTGCGGATTCGTTCGCCTCTTTCACTCGAAACGATATCGAGCTGCGAAAAGCGTCGGTGCAATTGATTGTTCTTGATGACATCGACCGAATCGATCGCTCCCCCAGCCTTCACATCGATCTCCAACCTTCGCTCCTTCGTCACCGGCATTAGCGAACCCATCGCTTGCCCATTCAATGAAAACTTCAGATCGATTCGGTCGCCTGTTAGGGCATAGCTTCTCCGCTCATTCAACGCTTTCCAAATCGATTCCCGATCGCGACCTTCCGCCCACAGACCCGTCACGCCATGGCCATAACTCCCCGGATGAGCGCTGTGATGATCCGTGTGACCCGAAAATCCGAATACATGCCCCTGGCTCAATCCATACTGAACCGTACTTTCCCAATCCGACCCTCCCATCGAGTGAAGAAACGGACGCGTGTTCTCGTTTTCCTCCGAGCAGCCATGCATCGAGATAATCTCAACAAACGGAGCCCAAGCCGGATCGAACGTCGACCAATT
>JAJFLS010000784.1 GCA_021772595.1 Opitutales bacterium | reverse complement strand
ATTGGGAATAATTGCTAGTCCTTGATCTTGACGTTGGTCATTCCAGCCCAGGCGTGCCATGCCTTTGCGAGGCGTTGGGTGGTTTCGGGCTGTGTTCGGGCGAGGTCGTTGGTTTCTGTGCGGTCGCTGGCGAGATCGTAGAGTTCCCAGCGTTTCACGAGCTTGTCCCAGACGGCTTTCATGTTGCCGACGCGGTAGGCTCGATTGCCGCTCCATTCCCAGGCGTAGTATTCTTGGTCGGGGCGCTTCTCGCCTTTGAAGATGGGCAGGAGGGATTTGCCTTCGAGAGGAAGAATGGTTTCGCCGTTGTGGGATTCTGGATACTCGGTTTCGGCGAGTTCGATGAAGGTTGCCATGAAATCGATAATGTGGCCGGGCTGATCGGTGATGGTGTCCGCCTTTATTTGACCGGGCCACCATGCGATCATGGGCGTGTTGGAGCCGCCTTCGTGGAGCCATTGCTTGTAGCGGCGGAAGGGAGTGTTCTGAGCCCAGCCCCAGGCGGGGCCAACTGCCACATAGTCGTCGCCTGGGCCAGCGTGGCGTTCGTTGGGATCGCGTCCGCCGGGCTCTTCGGTACAGCCGCCGTTGTCGGAGAGGAAGCAGATGAGCGTATTGTCGTCCACTTTCAATTCTTTGAGCGTCTGCATGAGTCGGCCGATATTCTGGTCGACGGAATCAACCATCGCGGCGTAGACGGCCATACGGTGGTCTTCGAATTCCTTGTCGGCGGTTTCCCACGGGTAGGCGCGGGAGTCCTCGTCGGAGAGTTTGTATCGCTTGGAGTCAATCAGCCCCATCTTGATTTGGCGCTGATAGCGTTGCTCGCGCATCTTTTCCCAGCCCATCATGAACTTGCCTTTGTACTTGGCGATGTCCTCGGGCTTGGCGTGGAGCGGATAGTGCGGGGCGGTGTAGGTGATGTGATGGAAGAAGGGGCGGTCGCGGTTTTCGTTGACCGAACGCGTGATGGTTTCGATGGCGTGGTCGGTGAAGGCGTCGGTGGAGTAGTAGTCGTCTGGAAAGGAAGTGACGCGTTCGTCGTTGTGGCCGAATACGCGTGTGCGTCCTCCTTTGTATTCAGGATCCGGTTGCGCGGGGTTGAAGAAATTGCAGCAGCCGTCGAGCAGGCCGTAGTATTCCTGGAAGCCGCGCTGGTAGGGATGGGTGGTGTCGCTATGGCCGAGATGCCATTTGCCGGAAAGGGCCGTGGCGTATCCAGCATCGCCCAGGACTTCGCCGAGCGTGACCATGTTGGTTTTGAGGAGGTCTCCGTCGCGCCGCGGCCAGAGGCCGGTGACGATCGAGGCGCGGGTGGTGGTGCATTTGGCGTTGTTATAGAATTGCGTGAAGCGCATGCCTTCGCCCGCGAGCCGGTCGAGGTTGGGCGTCTGGACCTCACCGCCGTAGCAGCCGATGTCGCTCCAGCCCATGTCGTCCACCATGATGAGGATGATGTTGGGGCGGGTCGCCAGGGAGGAGATAGAGAGAGCCGAGAAGGCGAGAAGGAGAGGTAGCAGTCGTTTCATGGGATTGGGAAATGGAATGATTGTTTCGCTTAGGGTTACGCGGATAGAGCGGGAAATTCGACAGGATATTTGCGGTTTCGCCAGGTGGAAGCGATACATCTTTGCGATGTGGGGTGATTGTCATCGCTCGCCGAGGCTCGCTAGGATGCCCTTCGCGGGCTTCGGGCAAATAGGTTGGCTCCTTTGTCGCCAAATAGGTTCGAGTGCTTGATTCTTTCGAAAACCTATTAGCTCCGCATCGCGGGGACTCCTAGGCCGCAGGCCGATGACTGTTCGTAACTAGCGGATACAGTCGACTAACAGAAAAGAATAAAGAGGTATCGCGGGATTGACCCGCTCCTACAATTATTCAGCGTATGCTAAGTGGGATTTTTGGACAGTTCTCCGAGGGTTGGTTTCTCAAGAAGTTCCTTCCCGGACGATTCAACACGATCTTGTTGAAGAATAATTCATCCAATTGTTGAAGGATCTGTATAAATCTGTGTAATCTGTGGTTAAAATTTTTCATTATGATTAAAGCATACCTCATCTTCATTACCGCCGTTCTCTCCTCCATTGTCGCTTCAGCCGACCGACCGAACATCCTATTCATCATCGCAGACGATGCGTCGCGGGACAGCATGAGCGTGTACGGTAGCACGTATGTCGATACGCCGCATTTCGATCGGATCGCCAATGAGGGGCTCTTATTTACGAACGCTTACAATTGCAATCCGAAGTGCGCTCCGGCTCGGGCGTGTTTGGTGACAGGGCGCTATTCCTGGCAGCTTGAGGAGGCGACGAATCACAATCCGTTCCTTTCGGACAAGTGGGCGTTCTATCCCTACCTATTGGAGGATCGCGGGTACTTTATGGGGTTTACCGGAAAGGGCTGGGGGCCCGGAATCTACAAGGGAGTGCACCGGGGCAGTGACAAATTCAAGACTCCGGGCAATCCGGCCGGTAACCCATTTAACGAGAAAACTTTGAAAGCGCCGTACAAAGGTATCCAGAATGTGGATTACGCGGGCAACTTCGAACTCTTTCTTGATCAGCTTCCAGACGATCAGCCGTTTTGTTTTTGGCTGGGGACGAAGGAGCCGCACCGTGGTTATGAAAAGGATTCGTGGAAGAAAGACGGCCGAGATTTGGACGATGTGACCGTGCAGGACTTCTATCCGGACAACGAGACGATCCGGGGCGATTTGGCGGATTACGCGATCGAGGTGGAGTGGTTTGACACGCATATCGGCCGGGCATTGAAGCATCTCGAAGAACGAGGGTTGCTCGAGAACACGCTGATCATGGCGACGTCGGATCACGGGATGCCGTTTCCGCGCGTCAAGGGCCAGGTCTACGACGAGGGTTTTCGCGTGCCGCTGGCAATTCGCTGGGGCGAGGAAATCAAGGCCGGCCGCGTAGTGAGCGATTTCGTGAGCTTTCCTGATGTGGCGCCGACGATCATGGAAGCCGCTGGCCTGGAGCCGCATTCGCAAATGACCGGGTCGAGTTTCCTTTACGCTCTACAAAGTGGTCGTTCGGGGAGAATCGATGCCTCGCGGGACCATACGTTGCTCGGCAAGGAGCGGCATGATATCGGCCGTGTGGATGGCGATCTCTATTCGGTCGGCTACCCGGCCCGCGCGATTCGCGAGGATCGCTTTCTCTATGTGCGTAACTTCAAGCCCGATCGCTGGCCCGCTGGAAACCCCGAGTATGGATATCCGAATACGGATGGATCGCCGACGAAAAGCTATCTCACGAAACTGGAGGAGGACGATCCGGAGTACCGCTACTTCGAAATGGCCTTTGGGAAGCGCCAGGCGGAAGAGCTCTACGATATCGTTGCCGATCCGCATTGCGTGACCAATCTGGCCGGATCGCCTGAGTATGGCCCGGATAAAGAGCGTCTCTGGAAACGCTTGAAGGAAGGGCTTGTCGCTCAGAAGGATCCTCGCATTCTCGGAGAAGGCGATATCTTTGACTATTATCCGAACAGTCGGGTGGAGAAGCAGCAGCAGATTTACAAGAATCCAAACTTCGATCCGGTGAAGAATTTCGAGGATTGGAAGAAGAGACGGTGAATATTTGTCATCGCTCCTTTGTCGCTAGGATGCCCTTTGGGCAAATAGGTTGTCTTTGTAATCGCCAAATAATATTCGAATGTCAGAGGTTTGAAGACCTTTGTTCTAGCGAAAGTTGTATCTTTAATGGCTCGCCTTGGCGAGGCTTCTAGGTCGCTCTTGTCCTTCATAGTCCGCAGGGCGACGTAGGAAGGTCGATGACATTTGATTTTCTCGCAATCTGTTTTTGTGGTGCCACTATTTTTATGCAGTCTCCCTGCGATAACAAAATGATGAACATTCCCTCAATCTTTCGTGCTCCTCGTTGCTTTATCCTAACGATCCTAGTCCTTTTGATTTCCAATTCTCGGCTCGATGCTGGGGCTGTCGCTTTGGATGAAAATGGATTTAGGGTGCATCGCGTGAACTCTTCCTTTCAGGCGGGGGAAACGGAGATACGTGTGCTTTTGCCTGACGACTTTGATGAAGACGAATCGTATCGAATCCTCTATGTTTTGCCTGTCCTTGAGAAAGACAATCGAAAGTACGCGGATGGGTTGCTAGAAGTTAAGAAATACGGGTTTCATAATACCTATAAACTGGTCTGCGTTGCGCCCGAGTTCACCGAAAAACCATGGTTTGCGGATCACGAGGGCAATCCGCAGATGCGAGATGAGAGTTACTTTTTGAAAGTCGTTCTTCCGCTTATCGAAGAGGAGTACCCAGTAATGCCTAAAAAGGAAGGACGATTGCTAATCGGGTTTAGCAAGTCAGGATGGGGAGCCTTTTCCCTTTTGCTTCGCAATCCGGAGGTGTTTCATCGAGCTGCTGGCTGGGACACCGGCATCCGTGTGGATACGGGGCCGATTGAAGAGGCGGATCGGTCGGATCGAATCAGTCGTATTTTTGGCAGCCGAGAGAATTTTGAGCGGTATAGGATTTCGACGCTTATCAAGGAGCGGGGAAAAGCGCTTGGCGATGAAGCCCGTATTTTTTACTATAATACGGAAGGAGTTCGAGCAATAGGCGGAGAGATTATTCATCGATTGATGGTCGAACAGGAAATCCCGCATCGCTATCTCTTCGAGCCAAAGCGTCCACATCGCTGGGATAGTGGTTGGATCCCTCAAGCGGTAGCGTTTCTCGTGGGCGACTAAGAGGGTGTCTAATAAGTCCATTTTGTAGGGTCGGCGCTTGCGCCGTACCGCGAAAGCCGAGTTTGGTTTTTCTACGCGGTGCGGCGCAACAGTCTTCACTGCGTTACGCCCCGTCAAGAGCGCCGACCCTACAGCGAACATGTGGGATGATTTGTGGACTTGCTTAACCGTCTCTTAGGAAACTCAGCCAATGCGGCCTGCCTGGCAGTCAGGCCCTACCCTTCCGACCTGTTAAACAGCCTCTAGGCAATTTAACGAATTGTATTTATTGGCAGTTTAAACATGTAGTGGTATTATAACAAGGTATATTAGGGTTTATTCTCTTATCATTTAAAGGGGTTAACAGTGGGGTCGTTTAAGTGTGGATTCTCACTAATTGATGTTACCGACTAATTCAACGAACCCCCTCACTTGATCATGAAACTCACAATTGGAAAAAAGCTGGGACTGAATACGGCCATATTGTCATTAACCGCTCTGGCTGCGTTCTTGGTGCTCGAACTACTGGCAGTATCTACCGCGGAAAACGGTTTTGTCGATGCCAAGTTCGACCAACTGAGTGGCATTCGAAAGATCAAATCCAATCAGATTTCACAATACTTCGACTCCCGCAAATCCGACATGTCGGTCCTCGTCAACACCGTAGGAACGCTCAAGCAGGAGGCCATGACGAAACTCACGGCCGTGCGCGAAACGAAAAAGGCGGCCGTCGATCGCTACTTCTCCAACATAGAGTCTCAAGTTCGCACCTTTTCGCAGAACCAGATGATCGTAGACGCGATGCGAGGATTCCGCGAAACCCACAACTCCTACCTGTCGGAACGCAATCTCGACCAGGCGACCCTTTTGCGGATGAAGTCCGAACTCGAGAGGTACTACTCCAACGAATTCGCAGCCGAATACAAAGAGCAGAACGACAACGCGAACCCGAGAGCTAGCGATCTTGTCGCTTCGCTCGATTCCGAGTCCATCGCTCTCCAATACGAGTACATCAGCCGGAACCAGCACCCCCTGGGATCCAAGCACCTCCTCGATGCGAGCGACGACGGATCCGAATACGCCAAGCTGCACAAAGCCACTCACCCGGTCATCCGCAGCTACCTGTCGGAGTTCGAATACTACGACATCTTCCTGGTCGATCCAGGTACCGGAGACATTGTATACTCGGTTTTCAAAGAGCTCGACTACACGACCTCGCTCATCAACGGCCCCTACGCCCAGTCGAATTTCGGCAAAGCCTTCAGAGAAGCGAAGAGCGCCTCGAGCCCGAACTCCGTCGCCTGGGTTGACTACGAGAGCTACAAGCCTTCCTACGAAGCGCCCGCGAGCTTCATCGCCTCCCAGATCGTCGAGAACGGCGAACTCGTTGGCATCGCGATCTTCCAGATGCCTATCGACCGCCTGAACGCAATCATGGCTGAACGCAGCGGACTCGGCGAAACAGGGGAGACCTACCTGATCGGCCCAGACAAACTCATGCGCTCGGAT
>JAJFLS010000783.1 GCA_021772595.1 Opitutales bacterium | reverse complement strand
ATGGCCCGTTTTTTTGAAACTACGAGGTTAAGAAAGAAGAGAATTGCTACTACCCCGCGAATTGAATCGGAAGGTTCCGATTGCGGGCGTCATCGAAGATGCGTTTTAGCGAAATCGAATCAGAACACCGCTCTAACGCATATCGCTTCTATTTCCGCCCGCTACAACTTGGTCACTCAAACGGCGCCTCACCACTCTTCATCAAGGCGCTCACATATAGAAGAGAAGACTTACGCTCCGGAGTATCGGCGATCAGTTCGTACACCGCCTGTAGCAGATCGCAACGGCTGATCTGACCGATCAGTTTTCCATCGCGCAACACGGGCAGACGACGGTTGTTCGTGTTGAGGAAAATCTGGGCCATACTCAGAAAGTCCGTATCTTCAACGATTGTCTGCGGCTTCTGGTTCATGAACGTTGAAACCATGAACGCTCCTTCGGCCGGAGTGTTACAATATTCCTCGTGAGAACGCTCGTAATTGCGGATGGATTCGCGCCACGAATCGGTGGTTAGCATTAGCTTGCTGGTCGCGCCCAACACATCCCGTCGACTGACCTGCCCGACCAACCTATCATTGCGCAACACACACAACCGTCGAAAGTAGTCGTCGACGAACATCTGAACCATCGTCGGAATGTCGACGTCTTCGAAGATCGTTCGCCTGGAATCCGTGTTCATGCATTGGGAAACATCCATCGAAGGCAACCGTTCGTAGGCTATCCCGATCAACACTCTCATCGCGTATCGCTCGGAATAAATGCCCATAAACTTTCCTTCGTCGTCAATGACTGGGGCGCCGGATACCTGCCTTTTCAGCAAGCGACCTATTGCTTCGACCCCATCCATCTCAGGCGTCATGGTCATGACTCGAGCGACCATAATGTCTTTTGCCTTTGGGAGAGCGTCGACTGTCTCATCCGTTTGGCCGCTCTTGCTCAGCACCGCTGCTAATACAGTCATACAGCTTTTGTCTGAAAAGACGCCGAGAAGCTTACCCGTCTCGTCAATGACCGGAGCGCCGGTAATGTTGTTTTTCAGCAAAAGTTGGATTGCGTCGAACACATCGGAATGGGGAGACAACGTCACCAAATTCCTGACCAGGATATTCTTTGCGTACCTGTCGTTCATTAAAATAGATGCTCAAGCTTCCGTCTAGATGCAATCGACTGAAGGTAGCTCGATTCCTCAAGAAACGCAATCAATAGCAAGGAATAGATCGACTGAATTTTCAGAATTCCTTAAATCTAACCGTAAGGCAAATTGAAAATACAGACGACGAGCGATATGCGAAGCAGCCCTTAACCGGCTTCGGAATCCGCGAAATCGGCTTGTCGCTGCAGGACTCGACCAGGCCGAATCTTGCGCTGCTCAGACTAGAGCTTTCGAATCGATATACCGGGGCCTACCTACGAATTATGAAAGAAAAAGCATGAACTGACGCCCTGCTAAGAAAATTGGAAGCCTGGAAGACGCAAATCCAGCCGGCGATTTTCGATCCCTTGGGAACCTGGGATCCGGCGGAAAATAGAGACTTACGAGTCGGCTCGGTATGAGCGCATTCATTGATGACTGCGATTGGTCGCTTTGTTCAGAGAGCGCGAAGTTCTTGGAACTTATAATCTTAAGGTAATTGTCTGGAATCGAGACGGCGTTCATTCGCCGAATTTCAGCGCTTTAGTACAATGCCCTTGGAATCGCCACTTATTATGATAATGTTCCTAGCGTAAACCTAGGCTTACTTCCATGAATTGCACACGATTTCCCCGGTATGGATTTTGTCGCAGGAAACGACTATTATCGATTTCGTTCGGCGTTCTTTTCTAGCTTTAGCTTGTTTGCCGCTGCTGATCCGCCTCAGTCGTACGTCAACGGATACGGGATCAAAATGATTCTTATTCGTTCGGGCGAATTTATAATGGGAAATGATCGGTCGACTGATCCTGCGCTATTAAAGCAGTCTCCGGTGTTCCAGACGGGGGCGATCGATGAGAAACCGGTGCATTCCGTTAAGATAGTCAGCGACTTTTATATTTCGGAAACCGAGATCACTGCAGAGCAATTCAACCGTTTTCATGAGGACCATGAAGATACGAGTCTTTTCAGTCCCTTTGCTTCTGGGGTGAGCTGGGAAGATGCCACAGGTTACTGTCGCTGGTTAAGCGACGTTGAGGAAAAACCGTACCGTCTCCCTACTGAAGCGGAATGGGAGTATGTCGCTCGGGCCGGAACAGTCGGTCACTTTTCGAGCGGCAACCATCCACCTGCTAGCGGTGAGGCAAATTCTTGGGGGGTGAGGAGTATGCATACCGATGCATTGGAATGGGTTTATGATTGGTATGGAGATTACCCCTACGGCGAGCAAGTCGATCCAGTTGGCCCGGTAAGCGGAATCACTCGCGTGGTCCGTGGCGGTGGTTTGAATATGCCTTATCAAGGCGGGTCTATCAAGTATCCAAATGATGGTAGGTTTCCTTTCTTTCGTCGTTCCGCAAACCGAGCATCCCTGCCTCCTCAGCTCTCTGGGCGCCACAATGTCGGGTTTCGAATCGTGGAGGCGGCCTTGCCCTCGACCGAGCCTTATCCGGTAGAGGCGCCGTTGTCCCAGCAATTCGTACGGCAGGAAAATCCATTTCTGAAAATGGGGCCTGATTCAGATAAGCCATGGTTTCGTCAAAGGGATTTGCTTCCGATTCCCGTCGAAAGCGCGAGCAACGAAGAGATTCGCTTTGCGGGCCTGCACCCATCGATCCAT
>JAJFLS010000782.1 GCA_021772595.1 Opitutales bacterium | reverse complement strand
TGCCGTGATAACTCGGGACGGCGCCCGAGCACTACCTATTTGAAGGTAACTCCAGGGTAGTGAACGGGCGCCGTCCCGTTCCAACGGTTCGTCGAACTGACTTATTAGACACTCTCTAAAGGGCTAAATTCAAGCCTAGAGGATTCGAGTTCCATATTGCACGCTTCTACCTCCTCGTCAAAGTCAGTCTTGTATAGAATTTTCTCATGATACGGAACATAGCTCCATTCGTTCTCCTGAGTAAAATTCTTCTCTATTGAACTTCCTCCCACAATCATCTTTCCACTAAGAGGTTTAATCATCGGTAAGATATCATACACGTGGACCATTAGATTTGACCTAAGCTCTAAGTAATCGGGACTGTCTGTGTCGGTGGTCTTCCTTAATTTTCTAGCAAAGTTCGCGAATGATGGAATTACTCCTTCGGCTGGACAGTATAAGAGTGGCGCCAGTTTGTTTTTAAGGCCCCACTCTTTAGTCATTCCAATTCCATACTCACCATAAAAAGATGTATGATCAATTATTCTTGAAATTGGAATATCACAGAAACATACCATTGGGTATCCCATATACTCATGGCCTAATGCTGTGGCATCCTCCAAACTATATCTTGGGCAGAATCCATTATCGAGAATTCCCTTCAGATTTTCTATTGTTTTTGTAAAATGGAAAAGAGAGTTTGATTTGGCTTTCATAGTTATGTTAGATAACTGCTGTGAAGTTGATGTACGGGTATATTACCTCTACTGGTTCTGCGCTAACAGTGTTAATATGTATAGTTTTTGTTCACATAACGTCGGATTTCGGGGGTTTTGCGAACAAGGTAGATTTATATCCCGCGCAAAAAGTCATAGTTGGTTCCGATCCTAATCAGGAAGCAAATCCGAATTAATACAAGCCATTTGCTTTATCGATCCGTGTATATCCGTGCCATCCGTGGGCGATCTATCTGCGAACAATTGGATAACTGTGTCCTTCGTAGCCCAGAGAGCGCAGTAGGATCTGCGGGCAAAATTGATTGGATCGGAACGACGCAGTCGCTCCGCTACGAGAGGGGTTGATGCAAAAAAAGCAGCGCCAATTACAGCGCTGCTTTGGAAATGTTGCGGCGAAGCGGGATCGCCCTGCTTTTCTGCGATATACGCTAAGCTTTGATTGCTTCGAATTCCCAGCCTTTGCGGTATTCGCGTTTGATGAGGGCGTCGGCTTCGGGGATGCCTTTGACTTTGAGGTTCTCCGAATCCCATTCGATTGGCTTGCCAAGGCGGACGGCTAAGTTGCCGAGGAGCACGACTTCCGTTAGGCGCGAGGCGTACTCGAAGTTGGCTCCGGGCTGGGTGCCAGCGTGGATGGCGTCGATCCATTCCTTGACCGGTCCGCCTTTGACGCGCGGGTACTTCTTTTCGGGCTTCGCTTTGCGGACGCGATCCATTTCTTCTTCGGGGAAGAGGCGGAGCGATTCGCAATAGCCGCCGGCGGAGTAGATCTGGCCTTTGGAGCCGTAGATCATTTGGCCGAATTGGCGATCGAGCTCTTGGCCTTCCGGAAAGCCGTCCGGCTTGGTCGGCTTGAGACCACCGTCGGACCAGTGGAATTCGAACGGCTTGCGGAGCTTCTTGCCGTTGGCTTTATCGAACTGGTAGCGGATGACGGCGTTGCTGGGCGCGACTTTGTCGCTGAACGGCGTGCTCATCTCGGCTTCCACTCGGTTGGGGATGTCGAGGTCGAATGCCCAGAAGGCCGCGTCAAAGAGATGGCAGCCGATGTCGCCGAGCGCGCCGCATCCATAATCCCATGACGCGCGCCATGCGAAGGGATGAAGCTTTGGGCTGTAGGGCTGCTCGCGGGCGACCGTGCCGCGCCAGACGTTCCAGTTGATGTGGGAGGGCTTTTCGGCGGCGTCGAATTTCAGCTTCTCGTCTTGCGGCCAAATAGGGCGATTGGTCCAGTAGCGAACGCGTTCTGGGCGGCCGATTATGTCGGCCTCGGTCCATTCCTTGAGGAGGCGCTGTCCTTCGTAGGTGTGGCCTTGTATCCCCATTTGGGTGACGACTCCGTACTTGCGCGCGGCGAGCAAGAGCTGGCGGCATTCCCAGATCGTGTTGGCGAGCGGCTTCTGGACGAAGACGTGCTTGCCGAGGGCCATGGCGTACATGGCCGCGGGGAAGTGCGAATGGTCAGGGACGGAGATTGTGACGGCGTCGATCTGCTTCGCCATCTTGTCGAACATGACGCGGTAGTCGCTGAAGCGTTTGACGTCGGGGAACTCCTCGAGCGTCTTGGCGGCACGGCCTTTGAAATCGATGTCGCAGATCGCGACGACGTTCCCGTAGCGCTTGGCTTCTAGGGAGTCGCTGTGGCCTTTTCCGCCGATACCGATGCAGGCGATGTTCAGTCGCTCGTTGGGCGATGCAGGACCTTCGTGGTGGTTGGCGCTGAGGATGTTGGGGAAGGCGATACCTCCGGCGACTAGGGCGCTTGTCTTAAGAAACGCGCGCCGATTTGGGCTCAGTGAATCGATTGGGTAGTTCATATGATTGGGAGTGTAATTGATTGGGATTTTGAAATTGAGCAGAAATTGCAGGATCCTGAAACGCGGTGTTTCTGCAAGATTGAAAAAGGCGGTGGCTTGTAACTGTTGAATTGGAACGGCACAGTCGTTTCGCTACAGGTTGAGTTAGTTGGTAGGGCTGCTTATCCCTAAGCAGCCGAAAGAAAGGGTGAAAAGCGGCTGCTTAGGATAAGCAGCCCTACCTTTGGCAGCCGGTTAACCTGCTTACTTAGAACATCCGCCCGTCACCTTCTCGGGTGTCCAAAATGAAATCGGCATGGGAAAGCTAATTGCCGGGCGCGAACGCATTTGTGGAAAAAACGAATGCCGGGTTGTCAGGGGCCGCATTTTCGCTTTTAGATGTGCCCGATTTTCCAATCATTAGCTTAGTCCCTTCAAAACCAATCAAACAGAGATCGCCTTGCTGCCGGAGAAGGCGAATCGATTATGACCCACCTAAATCAACTTTCGAACGAGGGAAACCTTGAGAGAAATACCAACGTTATTTTTTCTGATACTTGATCATTATGCATGGGAATACCGCTGGCGAATCGCCTAAATCCAAATCTGCCCAATCGCATTGCCGGAACGACGCCCCGTTTCCGATAGCTGAGCGACCGCGTCGTTCAGGGCTCCGAAACCGCGTTTCGCTGGGCCTCGCGCTCGTCGCGGCGGCAAGTTTGGCGTTTGCGCCGTCCTCGCTGGCGAAATCCGTAGATGGGTGGCTGTCCTGGCGCGGCCCCCTTCAGAGCGGTGTTTCGCTGGAGAAGAACCTGCCGGACTCGCTCGAGCTCGACGGGGAGAATCACCTCTGGAGCTATCCGATCAAAGGCGGCGGCGCTCCCGTCATAGCCGATGGTCGGGCCTACATTTTCGGCTACTACGAGGAAGACGATGGCAAACTGGTCGAGGAGACGCTGCTTTGCCTGGACGCGAAGTCCGGCAAGAAGCTCTGGGAATACCGCTCGCCGGATTTCCTCAGCGACAACGTCTACAACCGCTACGGCATCGGCTCTCCCTGCGTCGACGCGGAAACGGGCAACGTCTACGTTATGGCGACCTCGGGCCTGGCTTTGGCCTTCGACCGGGACGGCAACAAGCTCTGGGAGCACTCCATGCTGGAGGAATTCTGGCGGTTGACCTTCCCCAACGGGCGAACCGGTGGCCCAGTCGTTGACGGCGACTTCGTTATCTTTCGCGGAATCACGGCCAATTGGGGCCCAACCGGCCCTCCTGGCGACCGATTCTATGGATTCGAAAAGCAGACCGGCGAGCTCGCCTGGTTCTCGTCGCCGGACATTAAGCCGGTCGACAGCTCGAATTCCTCCCCTACCTTCGGCGATATCGAAGGCCGCCGCGTTTTCTACTCCGGAACGGGAGCGGGCAGCATCGTCTGCGCGAATGCGCGGACGGGCGAGCCGGTTTGGCGGACCTCAATTTCCCAAGGCGGCATCAACGCCTCCGTCCTGCTCTACGGCGACGACAAGCTGATCGCGATTCACGGTAAGGAAAACGTCGGCTCCACCTCGAAGGGCAGCTTGATCTGCTTTAAGATACCGACTGAATACCCGACGGGTGACAAGCCGGTCATTCTCGGAACAAAAGACGAGGTATGGCGAAACGACGGGCTCGTGGCATTCAGCAGCTCACCGATTCTGCGCGACGGCCGGATCTACACGACGGTCGCGACCGGAAGTCTCGTTTGCATCGACGCCGGTTCGGGCGAAACGCTTTGGGAGCTCAAGCTCGCCCCAGACCAACTGCACGCATCCCCGCTCTTCGCCGACGGCAAGCTCTACGTTCCGATGGTCGATGGGAAGACTCACGTGATCAAGCCGCACGACGATCACGGCGAAATTCTCAGCACTGCCGAAATGGGCGCGACATGCCTGGCGGCTCCATCGGTTTACGGAGGCAAAGTCTACATCCAGACCAAGGAAGGCCTCCACTGCTTCGGAAACAAAAACGGGAAGTTCGCGGGAGCCAAAACGACTCAGACGAAAGTGGCCGACAAGAAGATCGCCGCTCTCCAGATTGTGCCAGCGGAATTCGCTCTCATGCGCGGCCAATCGGTCGATTTCACCGTCTGGGGGCTGAACGCCGTCGGCCAACGCGTCAAGAAACTCGATGGGGCGACTTTTGATACGGGAAGCTTTGGCGCGAGCGTCAAGGGCGGAACTATGACCATCAGCGACAACGCCCCGTACGCGGCGGGTGTCGTGAAGGCATCGGCGAACGGTCTTGTGTCAGTGACCCGCGGACGCGTCGTCCCCGGCCCGACTTACAGCGAGGATTTCGAGAGCTACGAGCTGACCGGAAAGAACCACCTCGGAGAAGCGGTCTCGTTTCCGCCTTCGCCTTGGCTTGGCGCTCGAGTCAAGTGGAGCGTGGTCGAACGCGAAGGCGAGAAGGTGGTGACCAATGTATTGGATATTGTCATCAAGCAACGCACCACGAACTTCGTCGGCCACCACGACTTGTCTGATTACACTTTCTCGGCAGACGTCCTGACCGACGGGAACCGCCGCATTATGTCATCGATCGGTCTGGTCAACCAGCGCTACCTCATCGCCCTTGTAGGCAATTGGCGGATACTGGAAGTCTCCAGCAACCACGACCGCTTGAAAGAGTCCGTGCCCTTCAACGTGAAGCCGAACACCTGGTATCGCTTGAAAACGACGGTCAAGGACAACGGCGACGGAAGCGGTGTGGTTATGGCCAAAGCGTGGATACGCGGCGAGGCCGAACCAGACGCTTGGACCATCGAGGTGCCCGTCGACAAACTTCATCCGAAAGGGGCTCCGGCGATTTACGCGCTTTCGCCGCAAGCTCAGAAACGCGTCTTTCTAGACAATCTTGAAATCACTCCCAATCACTAAGGAACCATGAGTCATCGTAATATATATAGCATTGCAATTGCCGCGATCGCGCTCGGCGGAAACCTGCTGGCGCATCAGCACGAAAGCCATGGCTCAGATTGGCCGCTTTGGGGCGGGTCCCCCAGTCGAAATATGGTGAGCGAAGCAGAGAACCTGCCCGCCGAGGTCAACCCCGGCAAGCGCGCCGCCGGTAGCGAGGATATCGACATGTCCACTACGGAGAACGTGCTCTGGGTGGCCAAGCTCGGTTCGCAGGCCTACGGCAACGTGACTGTCGCGGGCGGCCGAGTCTACGCCGGCACGAACAACGAATCGCCGCGCGACGCGAAGCAGGTCGGCGACCGAGGCGTGCTTATGGTTTTCAATGAAAAGACCGGCGCCTTCGAATGGCAGCTGCTCATCCCCAAGCTCGGAGCGGGCAAGGTAAGCGACTGGGAATACGTAGGGCTTTGCTCTTCGCCCGCCATCGATGGCGACTTCGTCTACATCGTGACCAATCGCGGCGAGGCGATGTGTCTCGACGCGAACGGTTTGGCCAACGGAAACGACGGGCCCTTCCAGGACGAAGCCAAGTACATGTCCGCCAACGGCGAACCGGTCGAACTGACCGATCAGCACGCGGATATCATTTGGGTTTTCGACATGCGCGAGGAACTCGGAGTGTTCCCGCACAATGTATCCAGTTGTTCCCCACTAGTCGTGGACGACCTTCTTTACGTTTCGACTTCTAACGGAGTCGATTGGTCGCACAATAATATCCCCGCTCCGTTCTCGCCCGCGCTCGTGGCGATCGACAAGAAGACCGGCGAACTGCTCGGCGAAGAAGCTTCCCAGGTTTCTGAGCGCGTATTGCATGCGAGCTGGAGTTCGCCCGCTTATGGCGAGATCAACGGAACGCCACGCATCATCTGGGGAGGCGGCGACGGATTCTGCTACGGCTTCGATCCAAAGCCAGTAGTCGGCCCCGATGGATACGAGATTCTCAAGGAAGTCTGGCGCTACGATTGCAACCCTCCTGAGTATCGGGCGAAGGAAGGCAAACCAATCAAGTACGCGACCTATCCTGGACCGAGTGAAGTGATCAGCACAGTTGTGGTGCATGAGAATCGTGCTTATGCCTCGATCGGACAGGATCCGGAGCATGGTGACGGCGTGGGGATGCTCAGCGCGATCGACGCGTCGGGCGAAGGCGACCTGACCGGCAAAGCGATTTGGACCTACAAGGACATGGGACGCACCGTTTCAACGCCGAGCATTTATAACGGCATGATTTTCGTGGCCGAGTACGACGGAGATATCCATTGTTTGGATCTCGAAACGGGCAAGGTCAATTGGGTGCACGCCACCGACAGCCGAATTTGGGGATCGACGATGGTGGCCGACGGAAAAGTCTACCTACCCAACGAAGACGGCCAAGTCGTTGTGCTCGCTGCGACCAAGGAGAAAAAGGAGCTGGCTACGATCGAATTTTACACGCCTATCTACAGCAGCCCGGTGGTCGCGAACGACGTGCTCTACGTCGCCACGCAGACGCATCTGTACGCTTTGAAGAAGGGCGGCAATGAGTAAGAAGCTGGTTTTCGCTTTTCTAGTCGCGCTGTTCATTTTGCACCAGGATTTCTGGTTGAGGGATAACGCGTCATTGGTTCTAGGATTCATTCCCGCAAGCCTCGCCTATCATATGGTATTCACGGTTCTGGCGGCGCTGGGCTGGTATCTGGTGGTCCGCTTCGCCTGGCCGCATTTTCCGGAAGAGGATGAGGAAGGGAGAGCGGAACAATGACCCAGACGATAATCGTAATTATTTATCTAATACTGCTGCTCGGATTGGGCTATATGAGCGGACGGCTGTTTCGCGGCAGTTCCAGCGACTATTTCGTGGCAAGCCGGTCGATCGGCCCGGTTGTGCTGTTCATGTCGATTTTCGGCACGACAATGACCGCGTTCGCAATGGTCGGCAGCACGGGCGAATCCTACC
>JAJFLS010000781.1 GCA_021772595.1 Opitutales bacterium | reverse complement strand
GGCGGTCGACATGATGTCGGTTATGCTCGCTGGCGAGATGCGTTCGGTGGGTTGATCCATGCGTATCTAGAGATTGATTACGATTTTCTAGTCGTTAAATTCTGGGGACTAAACGTCCAGGTAGGAAACATTGAGGGCGTTGTCTTCGATGAATGCTCTGCGTGGCGCGACTTCCTCGCCCATGAGGATGGTGAACATTTCGTCTGCTTTGGCGGCGTCGTTGATGTTGACTTTCAAGAGTTGCCGCTTCTCTGGATCCATCGTAGTTTCGAAGAGCTGTTTCGGATTCATTTCACCGAGCCCCTTGTATCGCTGAATGTTCAGGCCCTTACGTCCGAGAAGTCGGATCTGGTTGAGGATATCCAAGTTGGAGTTGATCTCGATGATGTTCTCGTTTTTCTGGCCTTCGTTTTCCACGATCGTGTAGATGGGGTTTTCGGAAGGCTGGAAATGGGAGAGATCGAGCCCGATGTCTTCGACTTCGTGGAGAAGCTTGGACATTTCGTTGGACTCGAAGATCTCGAACAGGGAGATTCGCTTGGAGATGCCGGCCTCCTCGTCTTGGATGGTGACGGTGGCAGTGTCTCCGTCGAGTTCCTCGGCTCCGGCTCCGATGCTTTGGACGAAGGCGGCGCGCTCGATTTCGGATTTGAGAAAGACGAACGCTTCTTCGTTTCCTTCGCGAACGCGGGCGAGGTAGCGCGGCAAGCTGTGGTCCTCTTTTGAATACTCTTCGAGATATTCGCTGAGCGATGCTCCGTGACGGGATACGGATCCGCCGATGCGTTCGAGCTGAGCGAATGTATCCACAATCTGGTCAATTTGCTCCGAGTTGAAGCTGTGGCCATCGTCGAGTCGGGTCATCTTGACTTCTTCAGTTCCGAGCTCGAGAAGGATGCGGTTGAGCTGCTCGTCGTTGTCGATGTATTGCTCGCGGCGCTTTCGCTTGATCCTGTAGAGCGGTGGCTGGGCGATGTAGACGTAACCGGTCTCGATGAGCTCCTTCATCTGGCGGTAGAGGAAAGTCAGAAGGAGGGTGCGGATATGGGAGCCGTCGACGTCGGCGTCGGTCATGATGATGATCTTGTGATAGCGGGCCTTGTCGATCTTGAAGCCGCCTTCGCCTTCAATGTCGCCGATGCCGCAGCCGATGGCGGTGATCATTGTACGGATTTCGTTGTTCGAAAGCACCTTGTCGATACGGGCCTTTTCGGAATTGATGAGCTTGCCGCGCAGCGGGAGGATCGCCTGGGTGCGGCGATCGCGTCCTTGCTTGGCGGAACCGCCCGCGGAATCGCCCTCCACAATGTAGAGCTCGCTTTCCTCGGGCTTGCGCGAGGAGCAGTCGGCTAGCTTGCCGGGAAGGCCTCCGCCGGAGAGGGCGGATTTGCGAACGGTCTCGCGGGCCTTGCGGGCCGCTTCGCGAGCGCGGGCCGCGTTGAGGCATTTGTCGATGAGGCGCTTCGCGAGTTTCGGGTCGGTCTCGAAGGCATACTTGAGTCCGTCGCCGACGATTTTCTGGACCATGCCGTCGACTTCCGAGTTGGAGAGCTTGGTCTTGGTCTGGCCTTCGAAGCGCGGCTCGGGGACTTTGACCGACACGACGGCGACGAGTCCTTCGCGAGCGTCGTCGCCCGTGATGGAAGGATCCTTCTCCTTGAGGAGATTGTTGGCTCGGGCGACTTGGTTGACCACGCGGGTGAGCGCGGTGCGAAAGCCGGAAAGGTGAGTGCCGCCTTCGATGTTGAAGATGGAGTTCGCGTAGGCGAAGAGCTGCTCGTTGTAGGAGTCGTTGTATTGCAGGGAGACATCTACTACGGTCGCGGGGCCGTCGGGATCGTCCGCGTTGTGGATGGTGTCGCTAAAGGAGATCGGGTTCTCGTGCAGTACATTCTTCGAGCGATTCAGATAGCGAATGTATTCGGAAATTCCATCGTTGAACTGGAAGCTTTCGGTTTTGTTCGTGCGCTCGTCGACCAGCGAGATGCTGACACCTGGATTGAGGAAGGCGAGTTCGCGAAGACGCTTGGTGAGGATCTCGTATTGGAAATTGCGCGTCTCCTGAAAAATCTCGGGGTCGGGCTTGAAACTGATCTTGGTGCCGGTTTTCTGGGTGTCGCCGATGACGGCGAGCTTTTTTGTGGTGATCCCCTTGCTGAAGCTCATTTGGTGGATCTTGCCATCCTTGCGGACTTCGGCTTCGAACCACTCGGAAACGGCGTTCACGCACTTGGCTCCGACTCCGTGCAAGCCGCCTGAGACCTGGTAAGCGCCCTTGCCGAATTTACCTCCGGCGTGGAGATTGGTGAGCACGAGTTCGAGGGCGGGAATATTGTATTTCGGATGGATATCGACCGGGATGCCGCGCCCGTCGTCATCGACCGAGCAGGAGCCGTCGAGGTGGATAGAGACCTTGATGTTCTTGCAGAAGCCCGCGAGAGCTTCGTCGATGGAGTTGTCGACCACTTCGAAAACGCAGTGATGGAGGCCGCGCTCATTGGTGTCGCCAATGTACATGTCGGGGCGTTTCCGTACACCTTCCAAGCCTTCCAGCTTCTGAATTTTCGAGGCGTCGTAGTTGTCTGCGCCTTTGTGATTTACGGGACTATTTTCGGCGTCGGTCTGAGGATCCATATAGTAGCTTTTGTCAATTGAAACGGTCTCAAATCGCCGGGGCGATCACAACCTTTTTCTCTGATAAAAACGCGCAATTCAATCGTGTGTTTTCAGACGCGCAAGGACCTTTTTCCAGTATCTTTGCGGATATGGATTTTTAGGTGTCAATCGCGGATGGAAAGGAGTGGATTAAGGGTGATTCTGGCCGTTTTTTGGCTCGATTGAGCGAATGCGCGTCGTCAGCTTGGATTCGCTTTATGAAACTCACCGTGAAACTCGATTACGCATGCCGTGTTTTGGCCCAACTGGCGAAGCGCTACGAAAGCGGGGAGGTGTCATGCATCGACGAGTTGGCGAAAGTCGAGGAAACGCCCTCGAAGTACCTCGCCCAAATTCTCGGCGAGCTTCGCAATGGTGGGCTGGTCGAGAGCCGGCGCGGCAAGCAGGGAGGCTATTTACTGGCGAAGGCGCCGGAGGAGATTTCGCTCCATGACGTGATCAGTCTGATGGAGGGGGACCTCTTTTCGGTGGTGACCCAGTCGGCTGGCGCTTCGGGCGATGCGGTCGCGGATGCTTGGAATCGGCTTCAGATCGATTTCGA
>JAJFLS010000079.1 GCA_021772595.1 Opitutales bacterium | reverse complement strand
GGCGGGTTTGACGAATCGGCAACTTGATGTGCTTCAATTGGTGGCTTCGGGCTTAACGAATAAAGAAGCGGCTTCGAAGTTGGGGCTGAGCCCGCGTACGGTAGAGATGCATATGGCGGGCGTTCTCGAGCGTCTTAATTGCCGCGCTCGTACGGACGCTATCAAAAAAGCGACACAATTGGGAATCGTCTAATAAGAGGCAGGTTTGGGATTACGGTAGCTCGAAGGACGCGATACCGTAGGACTCCGACTGTTGGGGGATAGCGATTTAAGGTAGTTTACGGTTGTACCGGCGCTTCGCTGTGAATGTGGAGCGCCTCAACCGAAAGACCTAACAATTCTAAAATTATGTGCGTAGCATGCAAAACTTCACTTGATACGAATTCTATGGATGCCTTTGGCGAGAGGCTCGTTGGCATACTCAATGAATCTTCCCTCGGATTGATGATATCGATTGGGTATCGAACGGGACTGTTCGAAACGATGAAAACGATGGCGACTTCAACGTCTCAGCAGGTCGCCGATGAGGCGGGCTTAGACGAACGTTATGTTCGAGAATGGTTGGGAGCGATGTCGACTGGCGGGATTGTGGAAGTCGACGAGACTGGGACTTTGTTTCGGTTGCCGGCTGAGCATGCCGCGATGCTGACTGAGGGTGGAGAAGGGGAATGCATGGCGCATCTTGCGCAATTTATCGGGTTGATGGGAAGTGTTGAGGACAAGGTGGTCGGTTGCTTCGAGCGAGGTGGTGGGGTCCCGTATTCAGAATATCCTCGCTTTCACGAAGTCATGGCAATGGATAGCGGACAGTCGGTGATTCCTACTCTGCTCGATCATATCTTGCCGCTTGTGCCGGGGCTGACGATGGCATTGAAAAACGGTATTCGTGTTTTGGATGTCGGTTGTGGTCGCGGCAAGGCGCTCAGCGTGATGGCGAAAGCATTTCCGAATAGCGAATTCGTTGGTTACGAATTGAGCGATGAGGCGATTGAGTTCTGTCGCTCGGAAGCGGAAAAGGATCGCTTGGAAAATCTGCGATACGAGCAGCGCGATTTGACGAGTTTCGATATGGATGCTCCTGCAGACGCTTTCGATTTTATAACGGCATTCGATGCAATCCATGATCAGGGAAGGCCGGATCGCGTATTGAAAGGGATAAGACAGGCCCTCCGAAAAGAAGGAATGTTTTTGATGCAGGACATTGGAGCTTCCAGCAATATCTCCGAAAACAGCGAGCACCCGATTGGTCCTTTGCTGTACACTCTCTCTTGCATGCATTGCATGACAGTTTCGCTTGCTCAGCCGGGAGGGCTTGGCGTCGGGGCTATGTGGGGCGAGGCCTTAACTAAGGAGTTTTTAGCGAATGCGGGTTTTGGCAAAGTCGATCGTCACACACTTGATCACGATATCCAGAACTACTATTATACCGTTCAAAAGTAGTTGGTGGCCGATCGCGTTTCAGCGCTAGTCGACTCAACCCGGAGGCCAGGACATTTGGCGTCCACCGAGGAGGTGGACGTGGAGATGGGGGACGGCTTCGCCGCCGTAGGGGCCGTTGTTGATGACGATGCGGAAGCCGTTTTCGAGCTCTAGCTTTTTGGCGACTTGGGCGGCGGCGAGCATTAGGTGGCCGAGGAGATCCTGGTCCTCAGCGGTGGCTTCGCCGATGCGTTGTATTGGTTTTTTGGGGATGACGAGGATGTGGACCGGCGCTTGTGGATCGATGTCGCGGATGGCGAAGCAGCTGTCGTCCTCGTGTTCGAAAGTGGCGGGGATGTCGCGGTCGGCGATTTTTTGGAAGAGGGTCTTTTCTGAGAACATTGTTTTAAAGTAAGAAGTAGGAATGAAGAGTTAAGAGTGACGAACTTGATTAAACAGGACTTTTTAACCACGGATTGCACGGATATCACAGATGAGATGGAGTAGCAATCCGGTGATTTAATGGTGGGGCTGCTTATCGTTAAGCAGTCGAGAGGAGTGGCGAGTTGCGGCACGCCGGGACGTTGTTGCCCTACCTTTTTGATCTGTGACAATCCGTGTGATCCGTGGGCAAAACCCTAATATGTCATCTGCGTTCATCTGGAAAATCTGCGGGCGAAAATCATTGGTTGCAGCTTTGCTGTTCAATGAAATCTGTGGTTCAGAAAATTATCAGGGAGAGTTTGGAGGAGGGGCGGGAGCGTTGTTGGCAGAAGGTGCGGGCGAAGGCGACGGCGTCTTCGTATTCTTTTTTGCGGGTTTTGGTCCAGCGTTTGCCTTGGGGGCAGATGGCGTCTTTTAGTCCGGTTAGGACGACGAGGCCGGATTCGAAGCGGCAGATTCGCTTGAGGGCTTCGAGGAGGTTTGCTCTGAGGTCGAGCATGGAGAAGGGGGCTTGGGGCGTTTCGGCTTCGACGAGCTCGACGCCGGTTTCGTTGGGCTCTTCTTCGATTTTTCCGACGAGCTCTTTCGCTCTATTTATGAAGTGCTCGGTCTGGTGGGTCTCGGCGGTGGGCAGAGAGGCTTCGATCGATTCCTTGATTTGCTGGGCGAAGTAGAGGTCGCCGCAGACGGTTTTGGCGAAGAGCGAGCAGATGACTTGCAGCTTGGAGAGGTCTTCTACGTTGCTCGCGCTCATAAGATGGGCTTTGGGGAGAGGGCTCCGATTTCGTCGAGGAATTCTTCGAGATTCCGGAAATCCTTGTAGACGCTCGCGAATCGGATGTAGGCAATGGCGTCGATGCTTTTGAGGTTCTCGAGGACTTTGTCGCCGATAGCGCCGGAAGGGATGTCCATCCCGTATTCGTTTTCGAGCTGGTCGATCATGTCCTCGATGAGGATGTTGATTTGCTCGGCGTCGACGGGGCGTTTCTGGCAGGCCCTTCTCAGGCTGTTGACGATCTTGGTCTTGTTGAAATCCTCGCGTCGCCCGTCGCGTTTCATCACGTAGAGATTCTCTCGAAGGATCTGCTCGGTGGTGGAGTAGCGGTGTCCGCAGTCCATGCATTCGCGACGCCGTCGAATGGTCGAACCGTCCTTGCTGATTCGCGAATCGACAACTTTATCGAGCGTTGATGCGCACTTTGGGCACCTCATGGTGGCTAGACGCTAAGGAAGTTTTTCAAAAGATCCATCCCGTTTTGAGTGGCGATGGACTCGGGGTGGAATTGGACGCCCCATATCGGGAGCGTTTTGTGTTGGCAGGCCATGATCTCGCCTTCTTCAGTCTCGGCGGTGATTTCGAGGACGTCGGGGAAAGTCTCTCTCTCGATGAGAAGCGAGTGGTAGCGGGTGGTTCGGATGTCTTGCGGGACGCCTTTGAAAATGCCTTCGCCGGAGTGCTGGATCGTGGAGGTTTTGCCGTGCATGAGGCGGTCGGCGCGAATGATTTTGCCTCCGAAATGCTGGCCGATCGACTGGTGCCCTAGGCAGACGCCGAGGATGGGGGTGGTGTCTTGGAAGGCTTCGATAATCGGAATGCTCACGCCGGCCTCGTTTGGAGTGCAGGGGCCGGGCGAGATGAGGATCCGGCTGGGCTTGAGGGCTAGTGCTGCGTCGACGGTGATTTTGTCGTTGCGAAAGACGTGTTGCTCGATGCCCAGCGTGCCGAAGTATTGCACGAGGTTGTAGGTGAAGGAATCGTAGTTGTCTATGACGAGCAGCATGGGCTGGGGCGGAGTTAAATAGGGGGCGCCGAGCAGGGTCAAGGGCGATGAGGGAATCGATGTAATTTGCCCGCAGATTGTCCAGATGATCGCAGATGGGATTTTTGTTTTTTGCCCACGAAGTTCACGGAGAAACACGAAGGTTAGAAATCGCGAATGAATGCTAATGGATGCGAATATTGTATTTGTTATGGGGATTTCTTTTCGATGTTCCGACCGTTTAAATTACAACGTTGTAATTTAAACGGTCGGAGGTGTGGTCGTTCGTTTCTTAGTGATCTCTGTGGACTTAGTGGGAAATTCGATTGGGGGGGCGTTTTCGGGACTCGGGGGCAAGGAAGTGTTGAAAACGCGGGCGAAGTTCGTCGTGGTTGCGATTCGATTTTTTGGATTCTATGAGCGAGCATTTTCAGATTTTGGCGAAAGACGATGCGTCGGCGGCGCGACGTGGGCGGCTGACGACGTTGCATGGGGAGATTGAGACGCCGATTTTCATGCCGGTGGGCACGCAGGGCGCGGTGAAGGGGATGACTCCGCGGCAGGTGAAGGAGATCGGTGCGCCGGTGAT
>JAJFLS010000780.1 GCA_021772595.1 Opitutales bacterium | reverse complement strand
TCCTCCAGAGCTGTCGGCGCCTCGCCTTCGAGCAGCGTATTCAGGATTTCAAGATTCCGCGACACATCGCCGCCTTGGAGTTCGCTTAGACCCCCTGCTTCGATTCCCATCTCGACCGGCGACCAACGACCGCTGACAGATCGGAGCGACCCGAAGCCGCGCGCTATATTCGTGCCCGCCGCGCTGAATTCATCCATCCCTCCATCCTCTCCGAGATCGCAATGGGCGATCAGCCCCGCCTTGAGCCCAAGCGAGTGCTGAGCCGAAGCCATCAGCTCCACCACCGACTCGCTGAATACGCCCAAAAGCTGATACGAAGGCTTCGCCGGGTTGATCAGCGGACCAAGAATATTGAAAACTGTTCGTTGGCCTTTCTCCGCCAACGCCTGTCTCACTGGAACGATTTCCTTGAACGCCGGATGGAAAGCCGGCGCGAACATGAAGCAAAATCCCAATTCTCGCATAGACGCCTGGAGCAATGCGTCGTCGCCCGTAATGTTCACCCCTAGCGCTTCGAGGAGGTTCGAGCTTCCGCATTTAGAGGTGATTGAGCGATTTCCGTGCTTGAGGACTGGTATTCCCGCTGCCGCAACGACGAAGGTAACGGTCGTGCTGATATTGAAAGTATGCTGCTTGTCGCCCCCGGTGCCGCAGACGTCGATTCCAGTTTCCTGCCACTCTTCCAATCCGGGGTTTCGAGCGAGCTCACGATAGCGCTTGGCCAGGCCCGCAACTTCCTCGGCGGATTCGCCTTTGCGAGCCAGCTGGGTCAGAAACTCCTCCTTCACCCCCGATTCCACTTCGCCAGACGCCAGCAAATCCGCAGCTTGGAAAGCCTGCCCTTCGGACAAATCCTTCCCCTCCGTCACTATCGAGACAAATTCCTCTAGATCCATACTGGGAGAGGATTAAGCGTCCCCTTTGCCAAAAACAATGCTAAACACCTCGACTCTTCAGCGCCGCCTCGCCAACTTCCCGAATCGTATCGGGATCGCAATTCCGCGCGAATCTCAAACATATCCTTGACGGGCCACATGGCGCCCGTTATCAACCGCTCCTTTCATCGAATCACGCGAGAACACGAGCATAATTCTTTACAAAAATGGCTAATCCAAAACGCAAGCAATCTAAACGTCGCAGTCGGCTCCGCCGCGGAGCTAATCGCTTCGAAGAACCGCAGCTCGCCAAGGACCCTGTGGACGGCACCGCGTTCCGCCCGCACCGCGTCAACCCGAACAACGGGATGTACCGCGGACGCCAAGTGACTGACGCCACTGTATAAACAGTAGGCAATCCCAGTCGCGCTCCGCTCCTCTCAATAGAAATTCGATAGAATTATGTTCGGTCAGGGTAACGCCTGCATCGCCGTAGATGCCATGGGCTCCGATAATGGGCCGCCAGAAATGGTTGCCGCGGTTAAGCTGGCCCTGGAGAAGTTCCCCGACCTCGCTCCGATAGTTCTCGTCGGCCAAGAGCCTGTCCTTTCGCCACTAGTTGCGGAAAACGGCTTGGCCGACCATCCCAAACTCAAGATTCTCGACGCATCCCAGATCGTCGAAATGGAAGACAAGCCGCTTCAGGCGATGAAGCAAAAACGCGACTCCAGCATGGCCAGAGCCATCGAGCTGGTCAAAGATGGAAAGGCGGCCGTCGTCGTCAGCTGCGGCAACACCGGCACGCTCATGGCCAGCGGCACTATCCGGCTCCGCACCATGGACGGCATCGAGCGCCCGGCCCTCGCCACGGTGATGCCTCGCCAGACCGGCCATTTCGTTTTGATCGACGCCGGAGCCAACCCTCTCGCCAAGGCAGAGCACCTGGTCCACAATGCCGTTTTAGGCAGCGACTATTGCAAGCACGTCCTCGGCAACCAGAACCCGCGCGTCGGGCTGATGACCATCGGGACCGAAGAAGGCAAAGGCAACGAGACTACCAATGCCGCCAACGACCTCCTGAAGAAGATCCCCGATATCATCAACTATCACGGGCCGATCGAGGGATTCCAGCTTTTCGAAGATGTCGTCGACGTGGTCGTCTGCGACGGATTCACCGGCAACGTCGTTCTCAAGACCTGCGAATCGCTTTTCAAGTGCCTCTTCAAGGATTTCCTCGGCGGCGAAATCAAGCGCAACCCGCTGCGCCAATTCGGGTACCTCTGCTCGAAAGGCGCCTACAAAGCTATCCGGACCCAGCTCAATCCCGATCGCTACGGGGGAGCGCCGCTACTCGGGTTGAAGGGCAACATCCTCAAAGCCCACGGCTCCAGCAATCGCGAAGCCGTGATGAGCGCCATTCGCATCGCCAACGAAATCATCAGCAAAGACCTGAACACCCAGATCATCGCCGACATCGAAAAGACCAACCGGATCATCTTCCCGGAAGCAAATTAGGCCGCGGGCAAATTTGCGGGTTGCCACAGGTCCCAGTCTCAACATTCAGTCTCAACGCATGAGTTTAGCGCCTCTCTCGGTAGTCATAAAAGGAACGGGCTCCTACAAGCCCGAGAACATCCAGACCAACGACGACCTGGCGAAAAAGGTGGACACCTCCGACGAGTGGATCTTCACCCGCACCGGAATCAGGGAGCGTCGCATCGCCGCCGATAACGAGCACGCTTCCGACATGGGGGCCAAGGCGGCCGAAAAGGCGCTCGCGGATGCCGGAATGGAAGCGGCCGATATCGATATCGTCATCGTCGCCACCATCACCCCCGACATGCCCTTTCCATCCACGGCATGCCTCGTCCAGACCAAGCTCGGCATCCCCAACGCGATGTGCATGGACATTGAAGCCGCTTGCTCCGGCTTCCTCTACATCATGGAAGTCGCCGCCTCTCTGATCAAAACCGGCCGCTACCGCAACGCCCTGATCATCGGAAGCGAGAAGCTCTCCAGCATTCTCGATTGGGAAGACCGCACCACCTGCGTGCTTTTCGGCGACGGAGCCGGAGCGGCCATCTTGAGCGGATCCGACGAGCCAGAAGTCGGCGTGATTGATTTCAAGTTGGGGGCCGACGGAGCCAACGGCGAAGTACTCTACATGCCCGGCGGCGGCAGCGCGAATCCCGCCACCCCCGCCTCCATCGACAATCGCCTGCATTTCCTGAAAATGCGCGGACGAGAGGTTTTCAAGCTCGCCGTGAAAGTCATGCAGCAAGCCGCTGAAGAAATTCTTGAACAAAACGGCCTGAAATCTGACCAACTAGCATGCGTCATTCCGCATCAGGCCAATTTGAGGATAATCGAGCTGCTGTCCTCCCGTTTGGACATTCCGATGGACCGCTTCTATCTCAATCTCGAAAATTACGGCAACACTTCCGCCGCGTCGATTCCGATCGCGATGGACGAAGCCTTCCGAGTCGGACGCATCAAATCGGGCGACCTCGTCCTGCTTGTCGCGTTTGGAGCAGGCCTGACATGGGGAGCAGCCCTTGTGAAATGCCCTTAGTCTAATGAGACAAACTTTAGCTTGATACAATCGACTTTAGAAGATTCTCTCTCACACTCATGTTTCGACCACTAATACCCATCCTAGCGTTTGTCCTCTTGGCTCTCGGAGCCAACGCGGCGAACCTCACTTGGGATGCGACCAACGGCTACCAGTCCGACGAAGTCGAGCTGTCCGGTCTGCTCCCCCAGGAAATTCAACGGGTGCTCGACTGGATGAATTCCGGTCGCAAAGCGGAGGAAAGGGGCAACTTCCGCAGAGCATTGCGGAAGTACAAAAAGGTTAATAAAAAGCATCCGAAAAGCCAATACGCTCCGGAGTCGCATTTCCGGACGAGCCAAATTCGCCTCAGGCAAAACAAGATCGACCACGCCTTCGAATCCTTCGCCCTCATCGCTTTCGTCTACCCGAGCTACGGAAGTTTCGACGAGACGATCGGCGAAATGTACAAGATCGCCGTTCGCAGACAGGAAAGCTACAAGGTTAAGATTTTTGGCGTCTTACCGGGATTCCTCAACTACGACCGCGCTATCTCCTACTTCGAGCGAATCGTCTCCATCGCGCCCTATTGCGACTACGCGCCGCTTTCCCTCATGAACGTCGCCCAGATCTGGGGGAAGCGGAAAAACGAGACCATGACGATCTATTCGTTGGACCGTCTGATCACGCATTACCCGAGAAGCTTTCTCACGCCCGACGCGTATATCCAGTTGGCCAATACACACGCCGAGCTGGTCCGTGGCCCTTACTACGATCAAGGGAACACCGAAGACGCCATCACTTTCTTCGAGGATTTCCTCATCCAATTTCCCGCTAACAATCGCGTCGACGAAGCGGAAGACGGCCTATTCGATTCGCAAGACGTTATGGCCCTCAGCAAAGTGAAGATCGGCGATTTTTACTTTCACAAGCGCGCCGATTTCCACGCCGCTAAAGTCCTCTACAACGAGGCGATCACCATCGCTCCCAAGTCTGGAAGCGCCGAGATGGCCCGGTCCAAACTCGATAAGATCGCAGCGAAAGAGGAGAAGCTCGGCGCCGCGCAAGCCGCTGAAGCCGAACGCAAAGCGCCCACCGTCGAAGAGTTGGAAAAGAAGGCTGAGAAACGCGCGAAGCGCAAAGTTCTCGGCATTTTCTAGATCCAGAATCGCGCCCGCTCCGTAACGGCTTATTACATGCGACGCTTTCGCCAATCGTTTATCCTCCTCGGCATTCTAGCCATCTTCAGCGGCTGCGCTTCCTACGAGCTTGGACAGCCGGGTAGTGCCGGCACCGACGCCTACAAAAGCGTCTACGTGAATCCGATCCGCAACGAGTCCACTTTCCCAATGCTCAAAGCGTCGCTGACCTCATCGATCCGCAAGGCGATCGCCGATACCGGCTACCTCGCCGTCGATACCCTCGCAAACGCCGACGCGGTCCTCGAAACCCGAGTCGTGTCCGTCCAACGAGAAATCGCCGCCGTCTCGTCCATCGACGTCGGCCGCGGACGCAAGTACGAGCTCGAATTCGAAACGCTTTGCTCCCTGTACACCAACAACGGAGGCCCGCGTCAGGCCCTTTTCGTCGACCGGCTAATCGTGGTAAAGCAAGACATTTTCTCCGACAGCGGCCAAGTCAACGCCGAGCATCAAGCCGGACCCGAGATCGCTCGCAACATCGCCCAGCGCGTCGCCGAGTCATTGCTCGACACTTGGTAGGGAGGACCGAGCCGGTCCTCCCTACCAAAGCGAAATCTAGCAACGCACGCGTTTTCCATTTTGAAGTCGCCAATCGAGCGGCCTCAATTCTAATAGGCTGAAAATGGAGCCTCCTATCTTAGCCCCTTCTATGCTCGCCGCCGATCATACGCGGCTCGCCGACGACGTCGCCGCAGTGCAGCAAACTGGAGCTCGCTGGCTCCACATCGATATTATGGACGGCCACTTCGTGCCCAACCTCACTTTCGGCCCCCAGACCGTCGCTGACCTCCGGCCCAAATCGTCCCTGTTTTTCGACGTGCACCTCATGCTCGACAATCCCCAGGACTACATCGAGCCCTTCATCAAAGCCGGCGCCGAGCAAGTCACCATTCACGTAGAGCCCGACTACGACGTCGCCGGAACGCTGGAGAGAATCCGCGAGCTCGGCGCAAAACCGGGCGTGGTCTACAATCCGAAAACCGACAACCAGGCCGTCCTCCCCTTCCTAGAGC
>JAJFLS010000779.1 GCA_021772595.1 Opitutales bacterium | reverse complement strand
TCAGCGTCGATGTTGTGCTCGGCCTTTAGAATTTCAGCCGCTTCGAGACAGACGAGAACGGACGGGCCGTGGGCGATGAGGGATATGTCGGTTCCTTCGCGCTTGATGTCGGCTTTTCCCAGTGGGATGACGTAGTCTTCATCCGGTACTTCTCCCACGTCGTTGTACATGATGGTGCTTTCCATCACGTAAACGGGATCGTTGTCGCGAATAGCGGCTTTGAGGAGCCCCTTCGCGTCGTAGGGAGTTGATGGGCACACGACTTTTAAGCCGGGCGTATTGGCGATGAAATTCTCTGGAGTGTGCGAGTGAGTGGCTCCGACACCGGTGCCACCGTTGGCGGGTCCGCGGATCACGATCGGGACGTTGATCTGTCCGCCGGACATGTAGCGCACGCTGGCGGCGTTATTTATAATTTGGTCCCACGCGACGTAGGCGAAACTCCAGAACATGAGTTCCATAACTGGACGTATCCCTAACATGGATGCGCCGATGCCCATTCCGATGAACCCGGCTTCGCTGATCGGGGCGTCGACGATTCGCTTCGGCCCGAACTGGGCGAGCAGGCCTTCGGTGACTTTGTAGGCGCCGTTATACTGGGCGACTTCTTCGCCGATGATGACAACGTTCTCGTCTCTTTCGAGCTCTTCGATCATCGCGTTTTTGAGCGCTTGGCGGTAACTGATTTCAGACATTGGAAGTTCTATTGTTGGGTAGCTTGTATTCGCTTGATGGAGACTTCTTAGTCATTGAAAAAAATGCGGCCTTCGGAGAGCTTCTGGTCGGGATTGTCTTCTTCCCAATAAACGTCTTTCAGAATATCTTCTTCTGGCGGGAAGGGGCTTTCGTCTGCGAAATTGGCGGAAGCTTCGGCTTCGGCCTTGGCGGCGAGGTCGATTTCTTTTGATTCCTCTTCGGTGACGATTTTATCTTTTAGGAGGTATTCCCGGTATAGGTTGATCGGGTCGTGGTTCTTCCGGTAGTCCTCGATTTCCTCCTTGGTGCGGTACTTCTTGTGGTTGGCGTCGGCGATCGAGTGTCCCTGGTATCGGTAGGTGTGAATTTCTAGGAGGGAGGGTTTAGACTTCTCGCGGGCCAGGTCCATGGCGGGCTTGAGTCCTTCTCGTATGTCGAAAATGGATTCGCCGTTGATGGTCGCCCAATTCATGTTGTAGGCTTCCGCTCGGGCGGCCAATCCTAGCTCGGGGTGCATGCTGGAGCGTTTCTGGGAAGTTCCCATTGAGTAGCCGTTGTTTTCGATGATGTAGATGACTGGCAAATCCCAGAGGGAGGCGAGGTTGAGCGATTCGTGAAAGGCGCCTTGGTTGATCGCTCCATCGCCAAGAAAGCAGAGGGCGCAGCCTTTCTTGTTTTGATATTTCAGTCCGTAGGCGAGTCCTGCTCCGAGAGGGGTTTGTCCGGCGACGATTCCGTGGCCTCCCCAGTAATTTTTGTCGGGGGCGAAGTAGTGCATTGAGCCGCCTTTGCCTTTCGAGCAGCCGCCGCTCTTGCCGAAGAGCTCGGCCATGCATTCGTCCATTGACATGCCGACAGCCAAGGCGTGGCCGTGGTCGCGGTAGGCGGTGATCATGTGGTCGTTCTCTTCCATGAGGGAAGCGGCTCCGATCGCGATGGCCTCTTGACCGATGTAAAGGTGTAGGAAGCCGGCCACGCGGCCTTGCTGATACGCTCGCAGAGAACGCTCTTCAAACCGGCGAATACGAATCATGCCGCGGTAAAACTCAATTAGCTGCTCCTTTGCGAGGTCCGCGTTGGCAGGCGTTTTCGCTTCTTTAGAGAGATTCGCCTTCGTTGGCTTTTGGCGGCTTTTTTGCTTTGGCTCGGTTTTTGCTTTGGTCACGTTTAGCGGTGGTTCGTTTGGGAGACGGGAACATGAGTGATAAAGTCTCTATTGTTCAAGGTCATATCGAAGAGTTTGAGTTTCTGGTCGACGGTTCTTGCGGTGCGGTCACTTGGTGGTGCCGTCAATCGCTTGCTCGATAACGATTTCGAGAGGGGCCTCCGGGCTGCAATTCGCTCGGGCGGAGACGAATCCGCCGCGATGCTTATCGTAGATCGCCCATAGCCCTTCGCGGTCGGTCTCGGGAATCGGAAGGGTGTCAATCTCTTCCCGGGAGATAAAGGCGAAGCCACCCTCGTCGATGGTGGTGGGGAGTTCGGCGATGGAGCGTTTGCAGTCGAACAGGAACATGAGCCAGTGGCTGCTCCCTTCGTAGGCTTTTTCCGCGATCATGCAGAATAGATGGAATTCGGAGCTGCCCACCTGCAGTCCGATTTCCTCAAATGTTTCTCGGGCTGCGCATTCGTGGGGCGATTCTCCGGCGTCCATTTCTAGCTTCCCACCGATCGGACTCCAAAGGCCTTTGTTTGGAGACTTGTTTCGCTGAAGCATCAGAAACGCGCCTTTCTGGTTTCGGATGAAGATCAGTACGCTAATCTTGTAGTGCATAGGAATGATTCCCGGATTAGGCAGGGTAAGGGCCGCTGATCGTCAAGATGAAAGCGAGCCGAGAAAAATGGCCGACTTTCACGCAAAGGCTTGCCGGGCAATAGCGAGGGCGATAGCTTGGCAATCATGTCCCGACTCGCCCGCATCGTTCCTCTTAAGGTCCTACTGGTCCTCGCGGTTGCTCCGTTGGTTGCCGGGTCGGTGGCGACTCGCGTTATCGAGTTCAACCTCTTAAGTTTGGGCTCCGGCTCTGGCGACTGGCTGGAGTGCGCAATCGAGCTAGAAGTGCGGCGGGATGCCGGCGATCCGTCGAGAAAGCGTCCCGAATACTTGGACGATTTAGCCGTGAGTCTGATGCTGGGCGTGGAATCCCCGGTCGACGGGCGGGCAACGTTCGAGTTTTTCAAGGCGGAGGCGGCGTTGGTGACGCTGAAAGAGGGTCGGCACATTGTTCGCTTTTATCTGCCGCCGGAAGTGGTCGAGAGAGATCGGATTCGCAATGAAGTCCATTCGTTTGTGGTTCAATTATCTCGGTCGGGCGAAGTGGTTGTGGAAAGCGTCTCAAGGCAATTGGAGCGAACAAACGTGAGAGACAGTTTTCTAAAGCGAATCGATCTGGAGGCGGCAAAAAACGACGGCATTCTCCTCCCTCAGTTCAAAACGCCTTTTTTCGCGGCTTATCCCCAGGATACGCCCTCTTTTCGAGATTCGGACGCTCCGGTCGCGGCAACTGACTAGTGTCAGTTCGCTATTCACCCCTAAATTAGGGGTGTTTGATTTTAAAATTAAGTGAAACCACTAAGACTTGACTAGTTTTTCCTTGTACCTTACTGGCCTTCATCAAAAAATAGTAAAACTCTAATGATGAGACCTCCTCACTATCTAGTTGTTAGCTGTGGTTCGAGCCATATTGCTGCGGTTCATTTGTCTATGAATTCGAGTGGCCGATGCGAACTCGTGGACTACTGGATAAAAGAGGTTGAGCTGTCGCTTAACGAGCCGCTGCTTTGGCTCAAGGCGGCCTCGCATTCGTTCGAGGAGATTCGTTTGAAGTTCCGTGGGGATATGCCGGTGGGCTACGCGCTTCCGGGAAATCTTGTCCTAACAAAGTATCTCAAGATTCCCCAGACTCCGCTTAAGAAAAGACATAAAATCGTAGCCTTCGAGGCGCGGCAGAACATTCCTTATCCCATCGGCGAAGTTGCTTGGGACGATTGTTTGATCGATGAGGATGACCTGGATTTCGAAACGCTTATCGCGGCCTCCAAGACCGAGCTCGTCGAATCGCTTTCGCGCTACGGCAAGGACGCCAAGATGGATCCGGACATCATAGAGCCGACGTTTGTCGGGCTTATCAACGGATTCCGCTTCAACGAGCCACAGGTTGGCGGCTGCACGCTCCTTTTGTCGATTGGGGCGAAATCCACGGACATCGTGTTTTTCGATGGGGCGCGTTTCTATTCACGCAATGTTTCGCTCGGCGGGAATTCAGTGACTCAGGAAATCCGCGCTGCTTTGGATCTGCCATTCGAAGATGCGGAGAAAATCAAGCGGTCGGCGATCGCGGGAGATCCCATTCCGACGGGAGAATACGCGGCGTTTAGCGAAGCGGTAGAGAATTTCTATAAACGACTGAATGTTGAAATTAGCCGCACGAAGGCGATCTACAAGAATCACGGCTCGGAGGATGAGCCAACGCAGTGCCGTTTGACTGGCGGAGGATCATTGCTTCCGGACATCGAGAATCGGCTGAAAGATCGGCTGGGCATTCCGGTCGAGCGCTACGACCCGCTGAAGGAAATCCATGTGGGCCACGGCTGCCCGAGCGATTCGCTGGAGATGGACAAGGCGTTTCTGGGCGAGGCGATGGGCATCGCGGTGGGTCGTTTCTTGCCGGACTCTCCGAAAGTCAACCTCCTCCCGCGAAGCATTCTCTGGCAGCGGAAGTTTAAAAGACAGCAGCCGTATTATTTGATAGCAGGAATGGTTGCGTGCGCTGCAGTGGCTCTTCCTCTCGTGAGTACGATGATTTCGGTTCAGCGATACGATCAGGAAATCCAGAATTTGGATACCAATATAGCTCCGCTCCGCCAATTGAACGGGAAGATCATCGAGCGAATTGAGAGCATCGAGAAATTGAAAGGCGTCATAGGGGAGGCCGCGGAAGTGGCTCAAGTTCGCTCGAACTGGATGCTCTTTTTAAATGATGTCCAAACGAGACTGGCCGAGGTGGAAGACGTCTGGCTCGATCGCCTGGAAGTCGTGCGTCCAGAATCCCCAACGATCAGCTCCTCGAATCGATTCAACAAAACGCGAGGCATCGCCGACGCGTCGAAAACGGAACTGCTTAAACTTCGATTGGAGGGCCGATTGCTCGATGTCGCCAATCCTCTGTCGACCGTGAGCCAAGAGTCGAACCGCCGGGTGTCCGCTTTGCTCGACAGTTTTGCAGCGTCGGAATTTATCCTGCGTCTGGAAGACGAACGATTCGACACTAACGTTCCAGGCATTTTGAAGTTCAATTTCACTTTGGTCGTCGACGCGGCTCGACCTTTATAGATTTGAATACGATGGAGTGGTTTAAAAGAAATCCTGTTTTCTATCCGGTTCTCGGCTTGATGCTGGTCGTGACCGTGGGTGGGATGTTGTATTCTTCGAAGCACCATGAGCGACTTGCGGAGTTGAAAACTCAATACGAGAACAAGAATTTGCAATTTCAGCTTTTCCTGAAGCGTTCGCCAGCTCCCACGAAAGCGAATCTTGAAGCTCTAGACAAAAACTACAATCAGCTCTTCGAGGAGTTTCGCACGGCTCGGAAGTCTCTGAATCTGGATACCTACGACCAAGAGCTGTTTTTCGGCCAACCCCCAGTGTCGCACAACGACGCGTTCTTCTCGATCGCCAAATACGTCGAGGACGCCAGGAATCTTGCGATCAGCACTGGCGTAAGGACGCCGGAGGATTGTCGATACGGGCTTTCGGAATACGAGAATGAAGGCCCAAGCGGAGACGCGATCGAAAGGGTGCATAAGCAGACAAAGATTATGGAGGCGCTGCTTCAGACCTTGTTCGATTCCGGGATTAGCGAACTCGTGTCGATAAAGCGCGAAGCCTCGATACTATCGGACAAAGAAGGGGCAGGCGCGCGCGTTTCGACTGCAGGCGATGTCTTCTCGCTTTCTCGCGGCCGGTTCGCGAGTGAATCGAACACATTTGACTCCCTGGCGTTTCAACTCGAATTCGTTGGCCAGTCCCTGTCGCTGCGCAATTTTCTGAATCGCGTTTCCAACTCCTCGCTACCCTTCTCGATCAACGAGATCGAAGTGCGGCTCAATCGGGAGTCTGGATCGGGAGAAGAACGAACGGCGATTCTCGAAAATCCGTTTTTAGACGGAGGAGGCTCGGAGGGCGAAATATCTGCGCTTCGCGTGCCAATAATTTCCGAGAACGAATCGCAATTCGTTATCACACTAGAATTTTTGGAGATGTCCGACGAAGCGAACGTGTCGCTTTCTGACGATACGGAAAAAGGAGGTGGCAATGTTTAAATTCAGATTATCGGAGTTTCTGGACAAGCTGATTCTGTTGGGAGCGATGGTCGTTTTTCTTCTCGTTGGAATTTCGAGTATTCGAAGTACCAAAAAGTTGGACACGCTATCGCGGCAGGATACCCCGATGCTTTCGGAAAGCAAAATGGATGTCCAAACTTACTCGGTGGATTTGCGTTCGCCACATTCGGCGACTTGGAATCGACCGCAAAGCCAATCGAGGGGGGAAGACTGGGTGTTCGATGTTTTTACGCCTCCGGTTTTGTACTACAATCCAGCCTCGCGCGAGTTTACGGTTTCGCGTCCAGAGCTTGTCCAGTCCGGTTCGAAGGATCCATGGAAATCTTTCGAGCTAGAGTTACTGGAAGTGAGGCAACGGCCTTATCGGCTTCAGCTTGTGGGTTATGCCGGTGAAGACGGGAATTATCTGGCCTCCTTCGAATACATTCCATCTGGAGAGCTGCTTATTGCGAGGGAAGGAAAATCGCTTGTCGAAGCGGGGGTGAAGATCATCTCCTTCGAGGTGAAGCAGATGCAGGTGGAGCAGGAAGGCAGCATGCCTGTATTCGAAAAAGTAGGAGTGGCTCGACTGCTCGATTATGAAAGCGGGGAGGAAATCTACTTGACCAATCTTGAAACCAAAATCTTTTCCGATCTAGAGGCAAAGGTTCGAACCCTCCAGGGTGGCGATATCTATCTAGTGAGGGAGGGTAGCCAAGTGGAGCTGGATACAGGCTTCTACATCATTGGCGATCTCTCCGAGAACCCCCAAGAGGCGATGGTCACCAAAGTCTCGGTGGATGGGGGCAAGCGACTTTCGAAACTGCTCAAGCCGATGTCATTGGAAGAAATGAAAAAGCAAGGTATCCTTCATGAGGATACAGCTAGTCCATTTGCAATAAGACCAAGAATCGTTTCGCCTAAACCTAATAGTTAAGCTACCTCTGAATTTCAGCCTCAACGTATATGAAAAACCCAAAATCAATTTTTTCGAGTTTCGCTATCTGCGCATTCGTAGCAATTTTCACCGCGCTCGCTGCGCTTCCGGCAGCGGCTCAAAGCGAGATCGACAACAAGATTCGCCTAATGTCCGAAGCGCTGCAGGCTCGGGATTCCGGAGATCTGACAACCGCGCGCGATAGGCTGCAGCAGTTGCTCGAAATCACGCCGGATGATCGATCGGTAAAAAGCATTCTCACTAGCGTTGAAAACATGATCGCCGAAAAGGATCGAGTGGGAGATTCCGGTGGGGCGCCGCTCGCAGCGGATCGTCGCGCTGCGCTTC
>JAJFLS010000778.1 GCA_021772595.1 Opitutales bacterium | reverse complement strand
GTGACCGATGCTGTGAAAGGTGCCGCCCCAGAAGCGCCGCGCTTCCTGTCCAGTGAGGTCTTCCACCCGGCCGAGCATTTCCTTGGCGGCCTTGTTGGTGAAAGTGAGCAGGAGAATATCGCCCGGGCTGACGCCCTTGGAGAGCAGGTAGGCTACGCGGTAGGTGAGCGTGCGGGTCTTGCCGCTGCCGGCGCCGGCAAGGATAAGCAGCGGGCCGGGCTCGGCGGTAACTGCGATGTATTGCTCGTCGTTCAGTTCGCCTCGGAAATCAATCGGAGGAATCTCGAGTGATGAAGGAGCGGCTGGCAGATCGAAATCCATGTGGCGAAAGTAAGAAGGAAAATTGAAGAACGAAGAAGTTTATTCTCTCTACTTCTTAATTTTGCCTTCTTACTTCTTAATTTATAAAAGCACTAGGGCGTCGCGGTGGATGACTTCGAGGCGTTTGCGGTCGGGGAAGAGGGTCTCGATTTCGGCGGCGCTTTTTCGGGCGATCTGCTGGATCTCGTGACTGGAAAAGGTGGTTTCTCCTCGGGCGACGGGATTTCCGTTTTGATCGACGACGTCGACGACGTCTCCCGAGTGGAAGTTGCCGGAGCATTGGACGATGCCGGCGGCGAGGAGACTGCGATCGTCTCGGATGAGAGCGTTGCTGGCGCCGTCGTCGATCTGGATGGAGCCGCTTGGACGCTGGAAGTAGGCGAGCCACCGTTTTTTGGATACCATCGGGGAGTGGTGGGCGCTGAAGCGCGTTCCGACTGCTTCGCCGTCGAGGATGCGAAGTATGATGTCGGTATCGGAACCGTCGGCAATTAGGACATCGCATCCGGAACCGGTGGCGATTTTGGCGGCCTGGAGTTTCGAGATCATTCCGCCTACTGCGGTGGGAGAGTCGGTGTCTTTGGCGAGGGCTTCGATGTCGGGAGTAATGGTGTGGACGAGAGGGATGATCTCGCCGGAGTCGTCCATATCTACGAGGCCGGGGGCGGTGGAGAGAATCTGGAACTGGTCGGCATCGGTCAGGCTGGCGACCATTGCGCCGAGGATGTCGTTGTTGCCGAACTTGATTTCGTAGGCGCTGATAGCGTCGTTCTCGTTGATGACGGGCACGACGCCGTAGGCCAGCATTTGGGAGATTGTGTTTTTGGCGTTAACGTAGCGCGAGCGGATTTTGAGGCCTTCGTGGGTGAGCAGTATCTGGCCGGCGACGAGGTCGAAGGGGTCGAGGCCGCTTTGCCAGCATTGGATGAGGCGGCTTTGGCCGATGGAGGCGCAGGCTTGCTGCTTGGCGAGCGTAGGGGGGCGGCGTTGCAGGTCGAGCACGCCCATGCCCATGCCGACGGCGCCGGAGCTGACGATGAGGACTTCGATGCCGCGCTTTCTCACTTCGGCCACTTGGGTGCAGATCGCGTTGATGCGATCGGTATCGACGATTCCGATACCGGTTGTGAGGATGCCCGTGCCGAGCTTGATGACGATGCGTTTCACTGGAGAAGAAGGTGGATAGCGTGTAGCTTTTTAGTCTGTAGCTTTTAGTTGGCTATGGACTAAACGGCTATGGACTAAATAGCTGGCGTCTCGAGCGCCTAAACGGTCAGCAGATCTTTTTCCTTTGCGGCGAGAAGGTCGTTGATTTTCTTGATCGAGTCGTCGGTCTCGGTTTGGATTTCTTTTTCGCAACGCTTGAGATCGTCTTCGGAAATGGAGCCGTCCTTCTGGAGCTTCTTGATCGCGTCCATCGCGTCGTGGCGCGCTTTGCGGATGCCGACGCGGGCGTCTTCGGAATGCTTGTGGACGAATTTGACGAGCTCTTGCCGCCGGTCGCCTGTCAGATCCGGGAGTGGCAGGCGGATGACGTCGCCCATGATGGCGGGCGTGATGCCGATGTTGGAGGTCTGGATGGCTTTTTCGATGGGCTGGAGCGTTCCCTTGTCCCAGGGCGTGATCGCGATGGTGCGATTGTCTGGGGTGGAGATGGCTGCCATGTCGCGGATCGCCATTTTGCTTCCGTAGGCTTCGACCGTGATGCCTTCGACCATGGAAGGATTGGCTTTGCCGGTGTTGACGGCAGCGAATTCGCGGGAGGCGTGCTCAATGGATTTCTCCATGCCTTCTTCAAAGTTCAGAAAAATTTCGTCTTCGTCCATAGCGTTTTCGGGTTTGTGGTTTGCGTTAAATGAAAATGGTTTTCTCGAGGGTCTATTCGCTGGAGGTTACGAGGGTGCCGACTTTCTCGCCGAGAATCGCCCGGCGGATACTGCCTTCCTCGTTTAGGCTGAAGACGAGGATAGGGACTTCGTTGTCCATGCAAAGGGAGAATGCGGTGGAATCGAGGATATTCAGGCGCTGCTGGAGGGCGTCGATGTAGGTGAGCTGCTCGTATTTGACGGCGTCGTCGTGCTTCATCGGGTCCTTGTCGTAGATGCCGTCGACCTTGGTGGCCTTCATGATGACGTCGGCCTGGATCTCGCTGGCGCGGAGCGCGGCGGCGGTGTCGGTGGAGAAGTAGGGGTTTCCGGTGCCGGCGACGAAGATGACGACGCGGCCTTTCTCCAGGTGGCGAACGGCCCGTCGGAGGATGAAGGGCTCGGCGACCTGGTTCATGGGGATGGAGGTCTGGACGCGGGTGTAGACGCCCATTTTTTCGAGGCACTCCATGAAGGCGAGGCCGTTGATGACGGTGGAGAGCATCCCCATGTAGTCGCCTGTGGTGCGGTCGACGCCGCGCTCTTTGGAGCCGGAGAGGCCCCGGAAGATGTTGCCGCCGCCGATTACGATGCAGACTTCGGCTCCGAGGGATCGGATTTCCTTAACCTGTTCGCAAATGCGCTTGAGGGTGTCCCAATCGATGGGATCGCCGGTTTTTGAGCTTCGCAGCACTTCGCCGCTGAGCTTGAGGATGACACGTTTGTACTTCGGTTTGCCGGCCGGTTTTGAGTCTGAGGACATTAAAAACTCGTTAAGCCATAGGGCATTAGAGTCGTCAATGCTGCGTTTCGTAAACTTCGCTTATTTCAGCACTTGACGCGGTAGGCTTCTTTGGCAACTTATCCGCCTCTGACAGCCCGGTGGTGTAATGGTAGCACAGATGGTTTTGGTCCATCCAGTCGGGGTTCGAACCCCTGCCGGGCTGCCACTTCTAAATTAAGAAGTAAGATTTAGGAATTAGGAAGTGGCGGAATCGCGCTGGGGAGATGCAGGGGTTTGAACCCCGCGGGGTTTGACGGAACCTGCGAAGCGGGTGGAGAGGGGACGCCGAAGGCGCTTTCGCGCAGAGAAAAGTGGAGCGTAGCGAGATCCAACCCCTGCCGGGCTGCCATTCTTCGCTGGAGCGTAACAGGGTGGACAGCGTTTAGTGCTCCAGCTTCGAATGGCGCGGCCATCTCTTGTTTGATTTAATCCTCTCTTTTGGTGTATTACGTTTATCAGATTCGTAGTGTTTCGTTTTCTAAGCGCGTGTATTTGGGATTCACTGAGGATTTGAAGCGATGGTTGAGGGACCATAATGCAGGCCGCAATAAATCGACTCGGAATGAGGGTCCTTGGGAGCTGGATTTCTATGTGGCGTTGAGAAGCAAGAAGGCGGCCTTGGACTTCGAGGCTTATTTGAAGTCCGCTTCAGGAAAGGCGTTTTCTCGGAAGCGGCTTTCGGGTGTGCTTTGAATTTTGAGGGGATTGCGAAGCACGTCGCGAAGACGACGAGGCTGTCAGGCTAGCTTCGCGACGACGCGTTCGATTAGGCGTTTGGTGGCTAGGATGCCGGTGATTGGTTCGGTGCCGTGGCCTTCGAATTCGATGCCGACGTAGCCTTTGAATCCGGAATCGAGGACGATCTTCATCATGCGACGGTAGTCGACGTTGACTTCGTTGCCGGAGGCGTCGAATTCCTTCGATTTCGCGCAGACGATTTTCGCGTAGGGCATCATTTCCTCGATGCCTTTGTAGGGATCGTAGTCTTTGAAATTCTGGAAGTCGGGGAGGGTGCCGCAATTCGACTTGTTGACTCGACGCATCACGTCGGCGACCCAGGTGCCGTTGCTGGAGTGGCCGCCGTGATTTTCAACGACGATGTCCATGTCGGTCTTCGATGCGATGTCGCACAAGGCGCTGAGTCCGTCGGCCGCGTGATTCTTCTGTTCTTCGAAATCGCCGGAAGACCGGCAATCGACTCGGATGGCTGTGCCGCCGAGAATCTTTGTGGCTTCGAGCCAGTCGCGGTAGCCGTCGATGGCTTGGGAGCGGATCGCCGGGTCCGCGGAGTCGAGCGCGTGGGCGGATTTGCAGAGCATCATCGTGTTCGTCGCTCCGAGGTCGTCACAGCGTTTTCTGAGAGACTTGAAGAACTGGGTGTCCCCTGCCTTGTCCATGATGTGGCCGTTGAAGTACTCCAGGGCTTTGATGCCGGCGCCTTCGACGACGGTTTTGGGGAAGTCTCTGATGTCGAGGGTCCCGGCGTTCAATTGGCGGTTGAACGAGTATTGCTGGACGGCTAGATTGAGGCCTGCGGATTGGAGGCTTCCATTCGCTTGTAGCAGTTTTGGCGCTACAAGCGCGCCTGCGGTGGCGGCGATGAGTTTGATCGATTCGCGACGGTTCAGGCGGATTGGGGGTTGGCTGGAAGACATGGCTGCGATGCTGAGGTTCGCTAGGTCATTCCGCAACTTATTTTGCGGCGCTCAAGAAAAGAGGGAACGCTGAGCTTGCTTGAGCGGGTGGTCGTTAGGACGGGTTGGCCCGGAATCGACTGACAAAAAAATCCAGTCTCGCATGAGCGAGACTGGATTTTGGAAAAGCGATTTATGCGATTCGTCTGTTAGCTGTCTTTCACTTTGACGGCTGCGGGGACGATCAGGAGCTTGCCGTCTTCTTTCTTAACGACGCCTGTCACCAGGAGGTTGGCGGTTTCGCCTTTGCAGAAGTATTTTCCGTGCTCCATGTTCGCGGTGAATAGGTAGGTTTTTACTTTTCCGTTCTTCCCTTCGACTTGCAACGCGTTGGTGCATTTTTCGGTTTCGGCGAGGGAGCATTTTGCGCAAAGCCCTGTGCCTTCTAGGGTTACGGTCTTTTCTTCTTTAGCGAATAGGGGTAGCGAGAACGCAATGCTCGCGATAATAATCATTAGTTTCTTCATGTCAGCTCCTTTTGGTTTATTGGGGTTGCTTTGAAATGTGGACAGAATTGAGAAACGTAGCTTGCCCTTGTTCTGGTGGCAAGCGTGGAATTGGCCGCTTCTCGTGGTTGCGGCTTGGCTCGTAGATATGAGCTTCCGGCTTGAAATCGGTTCATGTGGGCACTTATCTCTTTTCGTATGCCTCAAACCAACCTCTCTTCTTCGCGCCGCAATTTCGTTCAGCGCTTTTCCGCCGGTCTCGGAGCTCTCTCGTTGTCCAGCGCTCTTCCTCGTCTTGCCGCCGCGACTAGCAAAGGCAAATCGGGGAAGCTCGGAATCGCTCTTGTTGGCCTGGGGAACTATTCGACCAAGCAGCTCGCTCCTGCCTTCGAACATGCGAAGGGCTGCTACCTAGCAGGCATCGTAACGGGAACGAAGGCGAAGGAAGCGGTCTGGAAAGAGAAGTATGGGATCAAGCCGCAGAACGTCTACAACTACGACAATTTCGAATCCATCGCCTCGAACAAGGACATCGATATCGTCTACATCGTTCTGCCGAATTCCATGCACGCGGAATACACGATTCGAGCGGCTCGAGCCGGCAAGCATGTGATTTGCGAAAAGCCTATGGCTCTGAGCGTTGCGGAAGGCCAGTCAATGATTGATGCCTGCCGAGAGAACGACGTGATGCTGTCGATCGGCTATCGCCTTCATTTCGACCCGAACACGCGGGAGATTATGAAGCTCGCCGCTGAAAAACCGTACGGAAATGTTAGATACGTGCAGTCGGAAGTAGCATTCACGATTGGCGACCCGACTCAATGGCGCTTGAAAAAAGACATGGCGGGAGGCGGAGCGGTGATGGATGTAGGGATATATTGCATACAGGCTGCGCGTTATGCGACGGGTGAAGAGCCGATCGCGATTCGGGCGCAGGAATTCAAAACGGATTGGGAGAAATTCAAGGACGTGGACGAAACGGTTTCCTGGCAGTTGGAGTTTCCGAGCGGCGCCTACTCCAGTTCGACGACCTCCTATAATATGCGAACGAATCGTCTCTATGTGAGCTATCAGAAAGGCGCGGCCAATCTCGAACCCGCAACGAAGTATACGGGAATCAAGGGGCAGATTCAGAAAAGAATACTCGATGTAACGCCAATCAGCCAGCAGGCCCGGCAGATGGATGGATTCGCTCAGAGCGTCAGGAGCGGCACGCCTTCGATCGTGCCCGGAGAAGAAGGTTTGAAGGACATGAAGGTGATTGAAGCCCTCTATCGTTCTCTCGCCAATGGCGGGAAACGAACACTGATATAGAGCTGCAGAGGCTTGGAAGCAGGCTTTTACGGCCAAAACTTCATTAGATTTTCTTATATAGCTATTGATAGGATGATCCCATTCCGGGGTGGCCTGGCTCTGTTTTCGAGTAGTCGTCCTAATCGCTTAATTTCATGGCGGAAAGAATCTGAATATAGAGCGTTTTTCCTTCGTCATATGGGCCTATAAGCGCTTGTCTAAAAGCCGTGTGGGCGTATTGCGCTGCTCAGTAAAAGGGACTTAAATTGAGAGGAGTGTGGATAAAATGAAAAGGCATCAAATGAAGAACAAAAGGGACGGATCGGTAGGGGTCTGGCTATTAATTTTCCTTTTCGCCCTCTCGATTTCGATCGGTCCATGGCTGGAGGCGGATACGCGCACTTCCTCGTCTAGCTCCAAGTCTAGTTCAAGCTCGAGCCAGAGACCTTCCACTCCGACCGTTTCGAGACAAACGACCAGCAGCTCTCCCCGACAGCAGACGTCGGCTCCGCGCGTTTCAAGCCAGAGATCGTCCGCTCCTCGAATGTCGAGCTCGTCAAGCCGCTCCTCGCGAAGCGCACCTCGGGTCAGTCGCTCGAGTTCGTCGACCTCTTCGCGTTCCGCACCGAGTATTTCGAGACAGACGACCAGCAGCTCGCCTCGCCAGCAGACGTCCGCTCCGCGCGTCTCGAGCCAGCGATCGTCCGCTCCGCGGATGTCGAGCTCGTCAAGCCGCTCCTCGCGAAGCGCTCCTCGGGTCAGTCGCTCGAGTTCGTCGACCTCTTCGCGTTCCGCACCGAGTATTTCGAGACAGACGACCAGCAGCTCGCCTCGCCAGCAG
>JAJFLS010000777.1 GCA_021772595.1 Opitutales bacterium | reverse complement strand
TGCTCGAAGCGCTGGCTGAAAAAAAATTCATCACGATCGAAACGGCATTCGACCGATTCCCAATAGCAGTGGACATATCGAGAATCCAGCAGGTCTGCATAAATCTGATAGCCAATGCGATAAAGTACTCTCCACCTGGTTCGAATATATGTGTTAGCGTATCCAGAAAAGGAGACATGGCTCGGCTTGAGATCGCCGATGAGGGTCATGGAATCCCCGAGTCAGATCTGCTCGGGCTTTTCGATCGTTTCTATCGCGGTGAGAATGCCCTCGAACGAGGCGATGACAGCGCAGGTCTTGGGCTCGCCGTAGCGAAGGCTATCGTCGCCGCCCACCACGGCTCGATAAAGGCATCTAATCGAGGGTCTGGAGGAGCGCTCTTTCAAGTGGAGCTACCACTAACCTACACGCCTCATTCGTTCAATGGCACCGCCGCTCAAGCCCAAGCTGTCCTCGCAAATTAAGGGCGATATCAAAGAGGCTGATTTTCCATGAAGCGCCTAGAGCAGCATAGCCGCAACCAAATGTTGCCCACGGATCACACGGATTTTCACGGATAAAACGGGGTTAGGATTCGAACCTTTTTTTCCCGGCTTGTCTCGGCGTAGCAGCGCGTAGACGGAAGGAATAAATGCCGTAAAAGCCCGGGACGGCGCCCGAGCACTACCTTTTTCTCGAGCGAAGCTCGAGCATTGGGTAGCGTCCGGGCGCCGTCCCGGATGAAAAATGCGGTATAGTGCATTTATCGGACACGCTCTTAGATTATTTATGCATTTCGTTTTCCTCGCAGTATCAATACACCTTAAAACGTAGGAGTGGGCTTACCCGCGAAAATTGCAGTGCCTATCTCATATCAATGGGAAATCGCGGGGTTCCGTCCGTCGCCCCGGGCTAAGGAGGACTGACGAAACCCACTCTCACACTGAATAATTTGACACCCTCTTAGTCTTTTTGGGAAGAAAGGCCAATCGCCATCAGGTTTTCCAAATCGATTTCCGACGGGTCGACACCTGTGAAGTGGGCAACTATATTTCGGACGGCAGTGGCTGTGGCAACCTGCTCGTGCTGGGACTGGGCGTTTGTCATATCTTTCTGGAGACGTTCGACAATGGCCTTTTGCTCGACTCCGAACTCCGCCTTTAGCGTAGCCTTGGCGCTATTGACATAGGGATTGTCGACTCCAGCAATTTCCTGGAGCGTTTTCCAGAGGTGGATCTGATCGGATGTCTGAGTGACGACTGCCTGAGAGACAAGCTTGGGATGGGATTTCTCGTCATCGCCGGGCGAATACACGCAGGGCAATTTACCGACCCGCTGGTGGCGGGTGTGTTTCAGGTAATCCGAGATTGGAACGAGATCTCCCGACGCTGTTTCCGGTTCGGTGAAGTCTTCTGAAAATTCCTTTTCGCCGCACGCGAAATCAGCGAACGTATAATCGCTTTCGGATTCGGGGTTGGCGGAGAGATCGAAGCAGGAGACGAATCCTCCGTCGAGGTCTGGATCGTAGAGCACCGCCGGAAAGGCGCGCGAATGCATGGCCCGTTCCGCGCGGAGGAAAAACGCTCCTTCGTCCTCGCCATCCTTTTGGGCGAGGAGCGACAAGAGACTTGGGCGCGGGGCGGTTAGCGCTTCGAAAAGCCGCTTGCTGAAATCCGGCGCGGCAACGCAGGTTTGCAAAAAATAGACTCCCCGCATAGCCAGCGGAAGCATTTCGACCGCCAAGGTGGCCGGCACGCTTGGATCGGCGGTGGGAGAATAGGTCTTGCGTAGAGTCGAGCGCGTGGCGGCGATTTTGATCGGTTTCCGGCTTTCCAAAAGCGACATGAATTTGCGCAATTGAGGACCGCTTTCGCTATCCAGGCAGGCGGTAACGAGAAAGGGCGGACAGAGTCGGAGCTCGGCAGGGCTTAGCTGTCGCCAGTTGAAATGCTCGAAGAGCGGATCGTGTATTGAAGCCTCGTATTTGGAGCGAATTTCCAATTGGGCAATGCGCAGATTGCGAAAGATGTCGGCCATCTGGTTGAGGTGCTCCTCGGCCTTTTCATGAATGGCAGTCTCATCCTCCTCTATATCAACAACAGAAGGAGATGTGAAAAGAGCAGTGGATCCGGTTTCCTTGATTTCCTCCAGCTTCTCCAGAAGCTGACGGACGCGTTGCAAGCGATCCTCTTGCAGGCACCGCGAGGGGGCTGAATCGCTCAACACTTCCGACAGCGAGGCAAGGTCGAGATTGGTCGATCCGAAGGGCCCGAGAGCCTGCTCAAGCTGGGGTTCGTCATGGCCGTGACGATGGTATTCGTCGACTCCGAGCAGATTTTTCAGCCCGCGGATGGTCTCATCGAACGCTTTTTCGAGGGCGGAATAATGGTGACGCAAGAGGTCATCGATAGCTTGGTGTAGTTGGCTTTCCATACAAAGGGCCCTTTCCTTAAACGGCATAACGATCCATGACCTCATCGAGCCGACGGACGAAGGTTTCATGGTCGGGACGACTGCGACGCCCGAAGCGGGCCTCCTCGTAAGTGGGTATGTCCGGATTGTGGTAGATCAGGCCCATGGGCGCGGGATCGACGGTCGCAGCAACCCGCTGGGCTTCGTTTATATTGCCATGGTCGTGCGGCTGGCTAGGACCGCGCTTGAGGAGAACCGGATTGATGGGAATCCCATTCTCGTTCTCAAGGAATACGATAGGAAAGTTGGCCCCTCCATCGCCGAAGGCCGTGGGCATGAAGACCGGACACCGCTGGAGAATGCGGACGAAGGACAAGCCCTTGTGTTCCCATGCCTTTTCCATCGTTTCATCGAGATGGGCGGGCAGCCAGGTGGCGGTTTGAGCAACGAAGGAAACGTTGGTCATGCCAACAACCGCGCTGACCGGGTTCATAGGCCGGAGCTCGTTTCCCCTGGGTGTTGTATTGGTCTGCCAGCCACCCGGAGTGGTAGGCGAAACCTGCATCTTAGTAAGAGCGTAAACCTCGTTATCAAGCACGAGGACGACGGCGTTGATGTTGTAACGGATGGCGTGCAGCCAATGGTTGCCTCCTATGCTGAAGCAGTCGCCGTCACCCATAGTAACGATCACCTTCAACTCCGGCCGGGCGATACGCACCCCAGTGGCTATGGGCAGAGCACGGCCATGAATGCCATGAAAGCCGTATGTATTGAGGTAATGTGGCAGGCGGCTTGAACAGCCGATCCCCGAAACCGCGACCACGTTTTCGGGATCAACGTTGTTCTTACCCAATACTCGCTGAAGGGAGGTCAGCACCCCAAAGTCACCGCACCCTTTGCACCAGCGCGGTAGCTCGGATTCGTAGTCGGAGATTGGATGCGCACTGATCGCGCAGGTTTCCTCTAGGCAGTCTTCGATGATATTTGACATGACTAATTTCCTATTGGGTTGGCAGTGGCCGTGGTGGGCTGCTTCGCGGTGCTTCCTGTATTCAGTTGTCGCTGGATTTCCCCGTAAATCTCAACGGGCATGAACGGGCGCCCCGGCACCTCTGCATAACAATCAATATCGTGCAGGGTGGAAGCGCGCAGAATCATAGCCAGCTGCCCATAGCGGCGATTTTCGGGCGTGATCAGCGGATCGTCCAAATCGTCGCTGTAGTTAAGCTCGACCGTGATGACTTTTCGAAAGCGTGAGAAAATTTCTTTCAAGCCCGGTGGCAGTGGGCTAAGAAACTGGATACAGACTGAGGAGACAGCGAGGCCTTCGTCGCGGGCCTTATCAACCGCTTCCTCGATCGCCCCGCGCGTGCTGCCCCAGCCGACCAGAAGCAAGTCCCCCTCCTCCGCCCCGTGTAGTTCTGGAGCATGCAGGCTTTTCTGGAGAGCGGCGAGTTTTCGGCTGCGCATCTTGTGAGCGCGCTGATTGCGCTCGGAGTCGTAGCAGGCCTTGCCGTCGCGATCGTGATTGAGCGAAGTGATTACGCCCATGCCGCCGGGCTGCCCAGGGATGATTCGCTGAGAAAGACCGGTGACTGAATCCCAGTTGTAATACAGGGCGTCCTCCCCTACCGGGCTGAGGTCAAGTGGTTGTTGGTGGGGCGTTTTCGATACGCCCGGACGGTCAAAGAGCTGCTGCCCGGTTGCCAGGTTGGCATCTGAAAGGACAATCACCAGCATGCGAAACTCTTCGGCGATCTTGCGCGCCGTGGAGAGAATATAGTAGCATTCCTCAATCGTGCTGGCGGCCATGATCACCTTCGGCGCATCTCCGGGAGCTCCGAAGAGCGCGTGCAACAGATCGCCTTGCTCTATTTTTGTAGGCAGGCCGGTGCTAGGTCCACCCCGTTGCACATCGACGATGACAAGCGGAATTTCGGTCATGACAGCCAGGCCCTGGAATTCCGTCTTCAGAGCCATACCCGGACCGGAAGTGATCGTCAGCGCCGTCTTGCCAGCAAAGGAAGCCCCCAGAGCGACCCCGATGGCAGCGATCTCGTCTTCGGCTTGATGGACAAAGCCGCCGAAGTCCTCGAAAATCTCGGAAAGCACATGCGACGCTGAGGTAGCGGGTGTGATTGGATACATCGAGCACAAATCAAAACCTGCCGCGACCGCCCCAATTGCGAGGGCAGTGTTGCCGTTCATCGCGACCTTCTGGGTGTCGGTGGGCAGCGCGGGCACGTCAAACCGCGTTTCGAAATTGGTAAGGCCGTATTGATATCCTGCGGAGGCCAACTTGATCGCGGAATCCACCACATCCCGAGTCTTCTTCTTGAACACCGCTTGGATGACTTCCTTGAGCGTCTCCAGATTCTTATTATAGAGGGCGCAGAGCAGGCCGACCGCGAACATGTTCTTTCCGCGGCGCGGGTCCTCAACGTAGCGAAGGGTTTCTGCTTCCAGCGGGATCTCCATAACGGTCCCTCCTCGGGATCGCACCATCTCGAGGACTTTCCGGTAGGAGTTTTGGTAGGCTTCCATATTGTGGGTGGCCCACTGGTTATCGATCAGTATCAATGCATCGTCCGCGATGCTTCCCGCCTCCAGACGCGAAAGCAACGCCATCTCATTAAACGCGAAAACCACGTTGGCAAGGTCGCCGGCGTTGCTTACCGCGCTGCGCTGGGCGAGGCGGATACGATTGCCGCTAGCGCTGCCGGTTGTGTGCGGCGGAGGCTGGATTTCGGAAGGGATTATCTCCACCGTCCAGAGACCGTTGCCCGCCTTGGCGCAAACCTGGGCAAAACTGATCGCTGCTTTCTGCGCGCCCTCGCCGGCATCGCTGACGATTTCTACAATATGTTCAGACAAACGAAGGAGATTGGGGCCACTCATGATGATACGACAATTGCGGATTTCGGATTGATTAAATCAGATTGCACCAGATTGGCCATCGTAGTTGTAATTATATAATAAGATCCCTAATGGCAAGGATTGTTGTACGGATTTGTTTCAACTCAATTTTCTGAGAGAGTGTCCAATAAGTCCATTTTGTAGGGTCGGCGCAAGTGCCGACCCTACAACGAATATGAAGGATGATCTGTGGACTTATTAAACACGCTCTAAAGGAAACGGAAAGACCCACGAATGAAGCTGATTCTTGAGGGGGGGAAGAATGCTCTTCGACTCTCGATAACGAGACGATTGATATCCATCAGCCGAAGCATCAGCGAGATGCAGTGCCAGACATGCCATAACAGGGCGTCATCCGCAGCGTTTTCAGAACAAATAGAGCCGTCAGGAAAATTAAGCGCTGAAGCGTTTCGAGGGTTGCATTAAGCGGGGCGAGTGCCCTACCATTCGAACTTGAACGAAGAGGAGCAAATACAGTCAATACCTGCTCTAATTCGTGATATTAGATCCTGATGAAACAACGATTAGAAGATGACCTTACATCTACTATAAATTTATTATACTAATAAGCTCTATCTCCTATGAGTAGCTATAATCCCACTACGAAAGCCTGTCCATGAAACGTCGTCGATTTATTCTTTATCTAACGGGCGCTGCAGCGGCAACCTGGACAAGCTCGAAAATGGGGCTGCTAGGCTCTTTGGACTCGACCCAGCCAAAACCCCTTGGCGATCTGATTAAAGTAAGTCGCGTGAATAAGGCCTTGGGCGCGCAAGTCAGACTCATCGTTTATCATGACAGTCTACCGCAAGCCGAAGCGGCGATAACGAGAGCCTTTGCCGAGCTCGAACGGATTGAGGACTTGATGAGCCTTTACCGTGCGGACAGCCAGCTCTGTCTATTAAATAGAGAGGGCATACTTTTCGATCCGCACCCCGACCT
>JAJFLS010000776.1 GCA_021772595.1 Opitutales bacterium | reverse complement strand
GGCCGCTTCCGCAGCCCGCTCCATCATGTCCTTTTTGATCTGGACCGAGAAAAACGCCAGCCCCGCGACAACCAGCAGCAGCACGCCCACAACCCATTTTCCGTTCTTTTTGCCCATTCGGATCTACTCCGCAGATTTCCTCGCTCGCGACAAGCTGGAAATCCGCTTGCGCGAATCGCCCCGGCTGCTTGGCTGGTCCGGTGAGTGCGAACGAATCAAATAAAGACCGCATCTACGCCGAACGAATCGAACGCGTCGGCGGGTTCGTTTTCGACGAATCCGTGGCGGAGGTGTTCGACGACATGATCCGCCGCTCCGTCCCCGGATACGCGATGACGCTCTCGCTGATGCCTCTGATCGCGAAACGCTACGCCCAGCCAAACACCAACATCTACGATCTCGGCTGCTCCCTCGGAGCCGGCCTCGTAGCGATCGCTGACGGACTGCCCGATTCCGTATCGCTCGTCGGCATCGACAACTCCCAGCCCATGCTCGACCGCTGCGAAGAGAACCTCAGCAAATCTATCCCCGACTGCAATTGGAGCCTCCAATGTACCGACATTCTGGATGCGTCGATCGAGAACGCCAGTATCGTCCTGCTCAATTTCACGATTCAATTCATTCCGCTTGAACAGCGGCTTTCTCTTCTTCAAGCAATCGCCTCCGGACTCAACCCAGGCGGCGTATTGCTGTTATCCGAAAAGGTCCAATTCGAAAACCCAAAGACCCAGCAAGATCTCTTCGACTTGCATCACGACTTTAAACGAGAAAATGGATACAGCGATCTCGAGATCAGCCAGAAACGAGCCTCCCTCGAAAACGTACTCATCCCGGAAACGATCGAAGCCCACAAAACGCGCCTCGCCCAAGCCGGATTCGATCACTGCGAAGTCTGGCTCCAATGCTTCAATTTCGTATCCATGATTGCGATAAAAGCGTAGACTCGCCCACGGATCACACGGATGAACACGGATGTATTGATCGCCCGAAAATATCCGTGCTTATCCGTGTGATCCGTGGGTAAAAATATAAGAACCTCCACATGCCCAATATTTCCTACCAGCCACTGTTCGACCTCATCGAGTCAACCAATCTCGCTCCCTGGCTGGAGTCTTTGCCGGAACGCTGCGACAAAGCGCTCACCGACGCCAACAACGGCCACATGCCCAAATGGCTCGCGGCGCTCAACGCTCTCCCAGACGTCCACCCCAGCCGCATCGAGCTGGGCACCGACGCCGTTACGATTGGCAACAGCGACGATCTTTCCACCGCACAATTATCCGAGCTTCGCCAAACGCTCATGGCCTTCCACCCCTGGCGCAAGGGACCCTGGGATTTCTTCGGCATCGAGATCGACACGGAATGGCGCTCCAATCGAAAATGGGATCGGCTTAAAAAATCCATTTCTCCACTACAGGATCGGCTCGTCTTGGACATCGGCAGCGGGAACGGCTACTACTGCTACCGGATGGCCGCCGAAGGCGCCCGACTGGCCCTGGGGACCGATCCATATCTGCTCTACGTGATGCAGTCCTTTATTGCCCGGCGATACCTGCCTGAAACGCACCCCGCCTGGGTGATTCCTTTCGGAATCGAGGAACTGCCGCCCAGCCTTCCGGTTTTCGACACCGTCTTCTCGATGGGCGTGCTCTATCATCGCCGGTCGCCGCTCGACCATCTGCTCGAACTTCGCGAGATGCTCCGGCCCGGCGGAGAGCTGGTTCTTGAAACGCTCGTCGTAGACGGAGCCGCCGGTCACGCCCTCCTCCCCAAAGGCCGCTACGCCAAGATGCGCAACACTTGGTTTATCCCAAGCTGTCTGACTTTAGAAGCGTGGCTCGACCGGTGCGGCTTCAAAGAAATCCGACTCGCCGACCTCGCCGCGACCACGACCGAAGAGCAGCGCAGCACTGAATGGATGACCTTCGATTCGCTCGACACCTTTCTCGATCCGAACGACCCGACCAAAACAATCGAAGGCTACCCCGGACCGAAACGAGCGCTCTTCGTGGCGACTGCGTAGGGGCAGATAGAATTGACTAGCTCAAAACGCCACTCGGACTCCGAGCTTAACGCTGCGCCCTGGCATCGGTACGAGGTCTTTCAGAAACGACGTGTGCGGTCTCGCCTCGGCGTCGCCAAGATTCTTGCCGGTCGCGAATAGGTCAACGCTTGCTCGATCCGTTGCCTGGATACGGTAGCGGACATCCAGCCCCCAGAAGAAATAGCTATCGGTCGGCAGCTCGTCCGGAGCGAGATGAGACGCGCTATTGTGATAGCGACCCTCTCCGCCTATCAGCCATGATCCAAACTCGTACTCGTACCGGCCACCAACGCGTCTTGTGGGGATGCGTGGCAGGTTCGCATCGAAGCTCTGGTTGGTAGCCCGAGTCTGGTCCACTAGCATTTCGAAATGCATTTGCCGGTCTGGCTCGTCGATCAATTGAAATCTAACTTCGAATTCGAAACCATAGAATTCCGCATCAGAGGCCGTAGCCCCCAACGTATCTAGTCCGCCCGTATCCAATGGACCATACAAACTCTCTGCGTCCTCAGTCTCGAAACGCCGCATGAAAACGTAATCACTGAAATCAGAGAAGAACAGCGTGAACTCGCCGGTCGCGAATCCCGCAGATCTCCGATAAGACATATCTAGATTGACCGAACTTTCTATCCCCAGCAAATCGTCGCCAATCTCGAAGCTTCTCGTTCCGACATGCGGTCCGAACGCGTACAGTTCGCTAGCGTTGGGAGCCCGCTCCGCATAGGTCAAGTTGACAGACACGCTAGCTCCTTCGCCAAGAGAGCGAATGAAACCCGCAGACGCGTTTTTCGTAGCGCGCTTACGGCCGCGCCTTTCCGCTTCAATCGGTTCCGTCTCAACCGACTCGATTCGTCCGCCAAATTCCCACGCTCCCCAATCCCTGTTTAAACGCTCGACCAGAAAAACACCATAGCTAGACGTGTCGTTCGTTGGGATAAACGCTTCCTCGCCAATCGCCACAAACGAATCGCTCTTTATCTGCAAGCCAACCGCTCCAGTGAGATTAAGGATAGGCTTGTGCGTCCCCGTCACTCGCAATTCATAGCCGTCGCGCTCGAAAACCGTCCCGATCGCCTCCCCCTCCAATTCGACGTGACGATAGTCGCCATATCCGAATTGCGCCTCGATATTCTCGAATAGATCGTTGGGCTCCAAAAGCTCAAGCCGTAGACTCAAGCGAGACTGGTCCAGATCGATCGACACGTCTTCTTCCGATTCAGCATCCGAGCTTTCGTCATGACCTTCCTCCTCGTGAGTGTCCGAGTGCCCCGGCACACCGTAATTCGAATCGTATTTCGAATACGAAACCCCCAGCGATTCCTTGTCGCCAATCCAAGCCACCCCAAGGAATCCAGACCGCGTATCCACAAAACTGTTTTCCAGCGTGCCAGCGGCCTCATCCTCGTCCGGCTCCTCGCCCTCCAACTCCATTTGGTAATTCGACTCCGCGAATCCCGGAATTTCTTGATCACCCGAACTCCGCTCCAAGAACCCCGTGCTCCAAACGAAATTCCCCTCGCCGCCTTCCATCAAAATTCCCGCGCCGAATTCATCCGAAGCTGAACCGTAAGACGATTCCAATTGCCCGGATAACGAAGACGCGGAACGCTCGCGCGGCATTTCTTTTCCGATCACGTTGACCACCCCTCCAATCGCGGCGTTGCCGTACAAGAGCGAAGCAGGTCCGCGTACGACTTCTATTTCACTGGCAAACAGCGGCTCAATGCCCACCGCGTGGTCAGGGCTCGTTTGCGAAACGTCGAAGGAATCCGTACCCTGGTTTAGGATACGTACGCGATCCCCATCGAAACCTCGAATGATCGGGCGACCCGATCCAGGACCGAAATACGAAGAATGCACTCCCGGCTCGCCGCTCAAAGTCGCCCCTAGAGTCGACTGAGTCGATCTCCTCAACTCATCGCCCGACAATTCGCTCGCAGGCAGCACGAGCTCCTCCTTCGACCTGACAAACGTGCTCGCCGAGACTACGCGCGTCTCTAGTTCGACAACTTCCTCAGACTTCCTTTCTTGAGCCAGAGAGTTCGCAACCGCAATCAATGCCAGGGAAATCGCCAGCGTATTCGGGCACCGTTTCATTCACCAGTCTTATCACAAGTTATTTGCAATAAGGTCAAGACCGTTCGCAAATTGCCAGTTCCGACAACTCATCGCCGACAAGCGTAGAATCCGATTCGCATCGCCACCGCGACAGCGTAGGGGTATAAGGAAGAAGATTCTCACGCGAAGTCGCTAAGTCCCGATCCCTATTGAACTTATGGGAATGACATTTGACGAAGGCTTCCGTGCTGATCTCATCATCAACGATCTGTTTCTGATAAAATCAAAACCTGTCGAACCGCTAGCCCCTGTTCACAGCATGCAACTCCTCACTTATTTTCGTCTACGCAAAACCACGCTCGGTCTACTCATAGATTTCGGAACTGCCACATCCGAGGAAGGCGTAAAGCGAATCGTGAACAATCGTCGAAATCTCGCCGGATCGAGACTCGACCTAAATCGATGACATCGAAACGAAGGCGTCGAAACTCTTCTAACTCCTCAAAAAACCTTCGCGATTTCGCGGCTTCGTGTGATTCTTCTTCTCTCCAGTTTAGCCTGGAAGATAATTAGAATGTCCCGATTAACACGCCTTGTCGCGACGACCACGGAACTAGCTAAAACGTTTCCTGGCGGTCTCCGAATGCGGAACCATCGTATTCAGATTATCCATGTAATAGGCATTTATTCATTGCACTCTCAATAGCAGCCGGAGCTTGACGACTAATCGTATCCATCAATTTGATTCACCAAACCGGACGAGTTTTCGATAGCGGAATGCGGTGGTGCCAGTCACTGCCTTGAACTGGCGGCAAAAAGTAGGCTGATCGCAGAACCCGCAATCGAGGGCGATCGCGGCGATGCTCTTGTCTGTGTGACGCAAAAGCCCAGCAGCGGCTTCCACGCGTTGGCGGGTCAAAAACTGGCGCGGAGATATATGCATGACCGAACGCATAAGCCGCTCGAACCGGCTAAGAGAAAGCTCGGCTTCGACAGCTAGTTGAGTGATGCGCAAGGGCTCGGCGTAGTCTCGCCGCATTCGGTCAAGAGCGACAGCCAGGCTCTTCAGGCGCGGGTCGCCGCTGGCGGAAGCGTGCAGATCGCGCGACATGCAGGCGATGGCGAGAATATCGCTGTCCCGACCGCGAATGAGGATTTTCTCGGAGAGAAACCAGCCAAGCGAACCATCGGGATTGGTGATCATCTCGAGCCGGTCGTGAGTTTCCCGGCCTTCGGCGATGAGTCGGGCGTCTTGCTGCTCGTAGGCCGCGGCGAGCAACTCCGGAAATACTTCGGAAGCGGTGCGCCCGATCAAATCCGCGCCGCTGGCTATGGGAACGCGGCGCAGAAACGCGTCGTTGGCCCAGAGATATCGCCCGTCGCGGTCTTTGAAACAAAAGAGCACATCGTCGAGTTTCTGGAACAGCTTCTCCATCGCCAGAATGACAGGCGTTTCTTTGTACAGCTGATCGCGCGCTTCAAAAAAAGTGCGCATTTTGTGTTTTTTCGACGTCATCGATAAACGAAATGCTAAAGACAATTAGCTCATTTTAGTCAATAATGTTGCCGTGCCTACTTCATTCCCCAAATCGCCAAAAGGACGCGAAACCTTAGAAAAACAAGACTTCTCTACTGCAGAAAGAGCGATTGAACTCGCGGAGAAACTGCTCGTATCGTCCTTCGAAAGGACGACTCCGGTCGAAGAGAAAGAAATGCAGCGGCTCACCGGGCTGGTTGCCGATCCGGCTTCGAAACGATTGGCCATGGGAATGACGGATCGATTTTGGCGAAGCGGGGACGCGAGTCGGATCGCTCAAAGCTGGCGGAATTTATTGCGTAAAATCGGCACTCTATCAGAACTCGGCTTTCTGGATCGACTCCTGATCTCGGGCGGGGTTTTCGGGTCCCATTTCCTGCCGGATGTAGTCGTATCCCAAATTCGCCAACGGCTTCGTTTGGAGACCGCGCGAGTGATCCTGCCGGCGGATGAGCCCCGACTCGGCCGCTTTCTCGAAAAAGGGACGCAAGACTTCCGAGCGAGCCAAAACATCAACCAGCTGGGCGAATCGGTATTGGGCGAGGGGGAAGCTAGCAGACGACTTGAGCGTCTTCTCGAGCTGTTGGAGCGTGGCGACGTCAGTCACGTTTCGATCAAAATATCCGCAATCTTCAGCCAGATCAATGTCCTCGCTTGGGAGGATACGCTAGACAAGATCAAAGAACGCCTCCGCCGCATCTACCGGATAGCGCTGCGGGAGAAGAAGTTCGTGAATCTCGACATGGAAGAGTACCGCGACCTGGCATTGACCGTGGAGGCCTTCTGCGGAGTGCTCGTTGAGCCGGAGTTTCTATCGCTCACCGCCGGCTTGGTTCTGCAAGCCTATCTTCCCGATTCGATCGGAGTCCAAAAAGAACTGACGGCCTGGGCGAGGATGCGGGTAGACAGAGGGGGCGCGCCTATTCGAGTTCGCCTGGTCAAAGGCGCCAATCTCGCGATGGAGCAGGTGGAAGCAGAATGGCACGGCTGGAATTCCGCTCCATTTCCCACTAAGCTTCACTCGGACGCTTCGTTCAAGCGCATGCTGGAATATGCGCTACGCCCCGAAAACACCGAAGCCGTTCGAATCGGTATCGGCAGCCACAATCTATTCGATGTGGCCCTAGCCATCACCCTCGCCCGCGATGCGAACGTTGAGAGCGCGATGGAAATCGAAATGCTGGAGGGCATGTCAAGCCCCCAGGCCCGAGCCGTTATGGAAGAAATCGGCGGCTTGCTGCTCTATTGCCCGATCGTACACGAGGAGAATTTCGGCAGCGCATTGGCTTACCTGGTCCGGCGCTTGGATGAAAACACCGCGCCAGCGAATTTCCTCACCCATATTTTCTCGATGACGCCCGACAGCGAGACGTGGAAGGATCAGGAAACGCGATTTCTCGACGCCTGGCTATGCCGCGATCGAATCGACATACAGCCTCGTCGTTCGCAACCGACCGTAATTCCAGACTCCAACTTCATCAATGAGCCGGACACGGACTGGACGCAGAAGCCGCATCGCTTGAAATTAAACGAAGCCCTCTCGCGCTACATCCCCCCCGCATTGCCCTCTGCCATCGATTTGGTTGGAGCTGATTCGCTTTTAGCCAGCGTCGTTTCGGCTCAGGTGAATTGGGAGAAACAAGGAGTCGAGGCGCGGGCGAAAATCCTGCGGCGATGCGCGGATGAAATCCGGCGGCAGCGATTCGACACTATCGCAACTCTCACCCACGAGGGTAAGAAAGCGGCCGCCGAAGCGGATACCGAAATATCGGAAGCAATCGACTTCGCGCACTACTACGCCGATCTCGCGAATCTCCCCGAAGGAGTGGAAGCGCAGGCAATTGGGACGGTGGTAATCGCACCGCCATGGAATTTTCCCTACGCGATACCCTGCGGAGGCGTTTTAGCCGCGCTGGTAGCCGGCAACTCGGTTATCCTAAAACCAGCGCCGGAAACTAAAGGCATCTGCTGGCTGCTCGCCCGGCAGCTTTGGGCCGCCGGCGTGCCTCTCGAGGTACTGCAATTCGCGAATTGTCCAGATGGCGACGCCAGTCGAAAGCTCATCACTGATCCACGAACCTCTGCGGTCATTCTGACTGGAGCGTGGGAAACCGCTAACCTGTTTCGCGAATGGCGCCCGTCGCTGAAACTATTCGCCGAAACCAGTGGGAAGAACGCGATCGTGGTGTCCGCCATGGCCGATCGCGAATTGGCCGCCAGAGATCTTGTCCGCTCCGCGTTTTCGCATGCCGGGCAGAAATGTTCCGCTGCAAGTCTCGGGATTCTGGAGACAGAGGTCTACAACGATCCCGTTTTCCGAAGGCAATTGCGAGACGCCGCAGAAAGTTTATCAGTAGGAGCAGCCGAGAATCTATCAAGTGTCGTCACGCCGCTGATCCGCCCGCCATCCGAGGCCTTGGAGCGAGCGCTTACGAGTCTGGACGAAGGAGAGGAATGGCTGCTGAAGCCACGACAGGACTCGAACGACCCGTGCCTTTGGTCGCCAGGAATCAAGATCGGAGTAAAGCCAGGATCCTGGTTTCATCAAACCGAATGTTTCGGGCCAGTTCTGGGCCTGATGCAAGCCCACGACCTGAAGGAAGCAGTCAGATTACAGAATGGAGTCGAGTTCGGATTGACGGCGGGATTCCAATCTCTGGATGAAGACGAGATCTCATGGTGGAGCGATCGCGTGGAAGCCGGAAATCTATATATCAATCGCGGAATCACTGGCGCGATTGTTAGGCGTCAAGCCTTCGGAGGCTGGAAGCAGAGCTGTATCGGACCGGGAGCGAAAGCCGGAGGGCCGAACTATGTAAATCAGTTCCGAGTTCTTTCCGACGAAAATACAGCGGACGACACTATAGAATCTGCCGCGGCGAACTACAAGAAAGCCTGGCGCCAGCATTTCTCTAAAGAACATGATCCGAGCGAGTTGCGGTGCGAGAGCAATGACTTTCGCTATCACCGCAAGCGGGGCGTGATTCTCCGGCTCGAGAAGCCCGATCCCCGTAGCGAGGCGCTCGCGAAACTGGCTTCGGGCTGCTGCGGCGTGCGGCTTCGAATCAGCTACTCCACAGAAGAGTCCGCGGCTCAACTCTCAGCTCAGCTTCGAAACCTGGCGAAGGATTATTCCGTCCTGCGCACAATCGGTCCCGACTGCGAAGACGACCTGCTAAGCGAAGCCGCCCGTACAGGATTGAATTGGAGCGACGCTCCGCTCAGCGCAAACGGCGAGGTCGAATTGGTACGATGGATGAAGGAGCAAGTCGTAACCGAAACCCAGCATCGTTACGGGAACTGCCTCTAGCAACCGAAAAGGGCTGTTGCCCAAATGTGGTTATTCACTGAATACGCGATGAGAAGGCACTAGTCTTCTCATCGTTATGATGGGTATTCACAAGTAGCAGTAGGGTTTAATTCGATTGGAAAGTCTCATTATTACACAAAAGCTCCTCTATTCATTCGAACATTTCGATGCCATGCCCACCGCCGAACGCTGTCCCTGTCAAATATCCGTCTTCTCGGTGATCCGCCGTGGTAAGTGGAGATTGATTTACCCCGCTTCAAGCTCGGTGAGGCATGCGACTTTTCAAGACCTCGAGCGAGCAAATCTTGCCAGTAAGTGGTTCGCTCTTCGTTGCGACAATGTAGGGATTTAGAGAAGACGACTCACGCGAAGAGAAGCAAGAGCCTCTTGCGCTCATCGATTTATTGAAATGCGAAACCATTTGCGGCTTCGCGTGAGTCGTCTTCTCTCCCATTTTCCTCAAGATCCACATTTGTCTTCGGTCAAATGCCCCGCTCGTCCGTCTATCAGTTAGATCAATGAAGCTAATACTTGTATACAACGCGAACGATGGCCTTTTCAACTCCATCACAGACACGGTCCATAAAGTGATGTCCCCCTCGACTTACGAATGCCGCTTGTGCCAATTCACCTACGGCATGACGGGCATGCTAAAAAAATGGCGGGGATTTCTCTCGGGAATTTCGCACGAAAAGGAATTCCTGCACCGCAACGAATTCAGCAAGCGCTTCCCAAACAATGATACGCAGCTCCCCGCGATTTTCACTGAAGGCCCGGATGGGCTTCAGACATTCGTGTCCGCTGAGGAAATGAACGCCTGCTCCGATCTGGACGAGCTGATTTCCCTGGTGAATGATCGCTTGGGCTTAAAGAGCGTTTAGCCTAGCGGTTTTGTAGGAGCCTGCTTGCAGGCGATCATTCCGTTTCCAATCGCCTGCAAGCCACCGACAAATCGGGGTCAGCGACAGGCTCCTACACTCGACCGATATCCTGCCTCAAACAGCGAACACGAATATTGCATTCGAGATAATACTCCGCTTTCCTTCGTGGCCATATGGCTGACTCTATCGCTTTGCTAGCGCTCCTGATCGGATTGGAGCTCGTTCTCGGAGTAGACAATATACTGGTGATCACAATCTTTGTCGCCCGCCTGCCGGAAGAGAAGCGAAACTCCGCTCGCACCGTCGGGCTCGTCGTCGCTCTATTAGCGCGCATCGGGATGCTCGTGCTTCTCATCGCCCTCTCCGGATTGACCGATCCCGTCATCGCAAAGTTTTCCGTACGTGATCTGCTCCTGCTCGGCGGCGGACTCTTTCTTCTTTTTAAAGCTGTCAAAGAGATCCACCACACCGTCGAGCGAAAAGACGAAACACGCCCCGCCGGAGCAGTCCAGGCAAGCGCCGCCAGCATAATCGCTCAAATCGTTATCCTGGACATCGTCTTCTCGGTCGACTCGGTCATCACCGCGATCGGGCTGACTACCCAGCTTTGGATTATCGTCTCCTCGGTCGTCGTATCCTTTATCGCGATACTCTTCTTTGCCAAGCCAATCGGCGAATACATCTTGAATCGGCCAGCCCTAAAAATCCTGGCCCTCTCCTTTCTCATCACGATCGGCGTGACCATATTCATGGAAGGCATGCACCAGCACGTGCCCAAGGGCTACATCTACTTGCCCATGGGCTTCGCCCTTCTCGTCGAAATGCTGCAGATGCGACATCAATCGAATGAACAGCGCGATTCGGAAACTCAAATCGCCGAATGATCGATCCGAGTGAGATTATAAAGAAGTACACTCCCGAGGAGATTTGCGCCGGGGCGGAGAACTACTACGCCTCTCACAGCGATCCCGAACTCCATATACAGAAGCCGCTTCGGTCCTTCACTGAGGCTGCAGATAACTTCGAGAAGCTCGGTAAGTTGCTTCGGGGCATGCTGCTCGGAAGAAGCATGAGCATCCTGGATTTCGGGGCAGGAACGTGCTGGCTATCCGCATACCTCCAGCAGCTCGGCTGCAAGGTAACTTCCTGCGACCCCTCCCCCACGGCTTTGGAAATCGGGAAGGAGCTCGTCGCAGCCAATCCGTTCATCGAAAACGACACTGCCCGATATCAGGTTTTCAATGGCAGGACAATTGACAATCCAGACAACACATTCGACCGCATCGTCTGCTACGACGTTATGCACCATATCCCAAACTGGGAAGAAATTCTCGCGGAAATGGGTCGCGTACTAAAGCCGGGAGGCATCATTGGTTTCAAAGAGCCGGGTTATCGCCATGCTCAAGCTTCGAGTGCGCAGTCCGAAATGCGCAACTATATCGTGCTTGAAAACGACATACACCTTTGCGAGATCATTCGAGTTGCGGAACGCTCCGGTCTCGCTTTCATGGGATGGGAAGCTATTATAGACCGCAAGTTCACTGAAAGCGAATACGTCATCGCCAAAGACCGCGGTCCCTGGACCCCTTCTGCCTTAAAGCTGGAAAAGCACTTGTTTGAAAACCTGCGCTCGAATTTGAAAGGGAACAGCATTTTCCATCTTAGCAAGGGCTCTCCCACAATCGATTCGCGAACCGGGACGAAGCTCGAGGCCCTTATCGAACCCGCATCCGATCGGATCGTCTCGAAGACTGGCGAAGCACCTGTCCTCGCTCTGAAAATCACGAACACGGGAGACGCCATCTGGCTTCATCGTGCGGAAGACGATGTCGGAAGGGTCACGATCGGAGCCCATCTCTACGACGAGTCCGAATCGATTATCGCGCTCGACTGGGCGCGTGCCGAAATTCCGAGTACCATAGATTCGGGCGAGACCTTCGACGCGATTCTCCGAGGACCTCCTCTTGAAAAAGGCGAATACTACCTCGAGATTGATCTCGTTTCCGAACACGTGTGCTGGTTCGAATTCGCCACCAGCGCAATCAACCAATCCAAACGCGTCCGACTTACGGTCGATTAGTAGCACAAAACCTGTAGCCGCGATCGCGGACGTTTCAACTGTAGGTGCTTGCTTGCAGGCGATTTCAAACGCTAATCGCCTGCAAGCAGGCTCCTACATCAATGAAATCACGAACCCCCAAAGCATCCCTCAGTCCCGCTCGTGCTTCAAGTCCCGACGCATCAGGTCGCCTAGCGCTGCCATCGGCAGTTTATCCTCGTAAAGGATTCGATACACTTGCTCAAGAATCGGCGCGTCGACTTCCTTCGCCTTCAACGACTCGTGAAAAGATTTGGCGGTTCGATAACCTTCGACCGCCGTTCTCTGCACCGCGATGATCTCTTTGGCCGTTTTGCCTTTCGCCACCTGTTCTCCGAAAGTCCGGTTGCGGCTCCAAGAGCCATGACAGGTCGCGATAAGATCTCCAAATCCGCTCAGCCCATAGAAAGTCTCCGTCCGGGCGCCCAAGGCCACGCCCACGCGCACCATTTCGGTCAACGCTCTCGTAAGCAGGGCCGCCAAGGCATTGTCTCCCAGCTCCAGCCCCTGGCAACAGCCTGCCGCGATCGCGTATACGTTTTTCAAGCACCCGCCGAGCTCTACTCCTTTCCGGTCCTCGCTAAGATAGATCCGCATGTTCGGCCCACTGACCGCCGTCTGCATCATCTCCACGATCGGCTCGATCGCGTTTACGGCCAATGTCATCGCAGCCGGTTTGCCCGCCGCTACTTCCCCCGCGAAAGTCGGCCCGGAAAGACAACCGACCAAATGCTTTGGAAAGACTTCTTCGATAATCTCGCAAGGAGTCTTCCCCGTTTCCAGCTCCAGCCCTTTCGCCAAGCTAACAAAAAATACGTGACGCTCTTCCGCAATCGCCGGTTTGATACGCTCCAGCCAAGGCCGAAGCGCATAGGACGGCGCGCCGAGAAACACCACTTGGGCGCCCTCTAGGGCCGACTCATCCGCAGATTCTATACGGACGCTATCCGGCAAAGCGTAGCCCGCCAGATAGTCCGCGTTCTCGCGGGAGGCCCGCATCGCTTCCGCCTGTTCCGTCCGCCGTGGCAACAGCGCCACTGGAACGTCCTGCCGCGACCATTGCAGCGCCATCGCTGTTCCCCACGCGCCTGCCCCGCAAATCGCCACCTTCAATTCTTCAGCCATTGTCCGCGTTCTACCAGCCTCCCTCCGTCAAAGGCAATAAGCGAAACGAAAGGCGCACTCCGCTCGATTGTTCGCATCCGTTTTGCGCTTCATATAAAACCACTCGGGAAACCACGAAGGTGCGGACTAGGTGTCGTTCCCGAAAAATTCCCTGAGAACGTAGGGGATAAAGCTCATTTTCACGCTTCCGGAACAGATTGTATTGCGATTATTATAAATATTGAACCTAATCTTCCGATTAACTTCTTGTTTATTATAGAAGTTAATTTCCTGTTTCATCACAATGCTCGAATACCTGTCTAATTTGCTACGAAGAAAGCGCATGAAAAATGACGCCTTGATCGATTGCGAATCAGACGACCTCCGGATGCAGAACGCTCAATTCGTAAGCTTCCTGCAAAAGAGCGGATTCCGTAGGCAGCAACTCGATCGTCACGAAAAGACGAAGCGCCTCAAGAAGCTAGTAGCAGTTGGCTTCGTATGGGTCCTAGGCGGGGGATTCCTTTGGGTCGTCGTCGAAAGCGCCCAAGCGTTGGAGTTGTTCTAGGCTAATCGGCCACAACAGCAATCGACAATGGTAGGGCTGACTATCCCTACCATCTAGCTGATCGATTCCGTCCCCTACAGAGCCTTCGATTCAAATAGGCCTTTGACACTGGCGACTAGATAGTCGCGATTGAGCTTGGAGATGAATTCCTCGCTGATGAGCTTTGGGCAAGCCGCGGAGCACTCATACTGGTTGGTGCAGTTTCCAAAGCCCGCTTCGTCCATCGCGGCCACCATGTTCAAGACCCGAGAGTCTTTCTCCGGCTGGCCCTGGGGCAGCAAGTTGAGTTGTCCCGCTTTCGCGGATACGAACAGCATGGCGGAAGAATTCTTGCAGGCTGCCACGCACGCGCCGCACCCGACGCAGGAGGCCGCGTCCATCGCCAAGTCCGCCACGTCCTTAGCGATCGGCAACGCGTTGGCATCTTGGCAACTCCCGGCCCGAGCAGTGATAAATCCGCCCGCCTGCATGATCTTCTCGAACGCATCACGATCCGTTATCAAATCCCTCTGCACCGGAAACGCGCTTCCGCGAAACGGCTCGACGGTGATAACGTCGCCATCCTTGAAGCTACGCATGTAAGTCTGGCAAGTAGTCACTCCCGATTCCGGACCGTGAGGCTTCCCGTCGATCATGCACGAGCAGGTCCCGCAAATCCCTTCGCGACAGTCGTGGGCAAAGGCGATTGGCTCGTCACCTTTTTCCGTCAATGTCTCATTGACCACATCAAGCATCTCCAGGAAGGACATGTTCGGGTTGAGCCCGTCCGCATCGTATTCCTCGAACTGGCCGGCCGATTGGCTATCTTTCTGGCGCCAAACTCGTAGTGTTACTTTCATCGCAAATTTCGTTTAATATTAGACTGTCGCGGATTCGGTTCTATCAGCTCCCGCTACTTGTAGCTGCGCGTCGCCAATTTGACCGACTCGTATTCGAGCGGCTCCTTGTGGTGTTCGGGGGGCTGGTCCTTCCCCTTCCATTCCCACGCCGACACATGAGCGTATTCTGCGTCGTTGCGCGTCGCTTCGCCTTCCTCGGACTGGTATTCCTCGCGGAAATGGCCGCCGCAGGACTCTTCGCGAGCGAGCGCATCCCGGCACATCAGCTCGCCCAGCTCGAAGAAATCGGCTACGCGTCCGGCGATTTCGAGCGATTGATTCAGGTCCTTTACAGTCCCGGGGACGCGGACGTCCGCATGGAACTCCTCGCGCAGCTCGGGAATCTGCTTAATCGCCTCCTCTAGGCCCGCCTTATTGCGAGCCATGCCGCACTTGTCCCACATGATCTTGCCCAGGCGCTTGTGGAAACTCTTGACCGTCTGCTTGCCGTTGTTGTCCAAAAGCTTGTTCGTCCGTTCCACGACATCCTCCTCGGCCTTGACGAATTCGAGATGATCCGTCGGCGGCGCCGGATCGCGCGGCACGTCCGCCAAGTAATGCGGTAACGTGTACGGCAATACGAAATAGCCGTCCGCCAAGCCCTGCATGAGAGCGGACGCTCCCAAGCGATTCGCTCCGTGGTCCGAATAATTCGCTTCTCCCAGCACAAAGCATCCGGGAATCGAGCTCATTAAATTATAGTCTACCCAGAGTCCGCCCATCGTGTAGTGGACCGCTGGATAAATCCGCATCGGCTGCTGGTAGGCGCTTTCGCCCGTTATCTCGTGATAGATATCGAAAAGATTGCCGTAGCGTTCGCGGATCGTGTCTTCACCGAGCCGTGCAATCGCGTCCTTAAAATCCAGGTACACGCCCAATCCCGTTTCGCCTACGCCGCGGCCGTCGTCGCAGGCTTCCTTCGCCGCGCGGGAGGAAATATCGCGCGGAGCCAAGTTGCCGAAACTCGGGTATTTCCGCTCGAGATAGTAGTCGCGCTCGTCTTCCGGGATCTGGTTCGGGGGACGCTTGTCGCCTTGCTTCAACGGAGCCCAAATGCGGCCGTCGTTGCGGAGCGATTCGGACATGAGGGTCAGCTTCGATTGGTAATCGCCGGAAACCGGGATGCAAGTAGGGTGAATCTGCGTGTAGCAGGGATTGGCGAATACCGCTCCTTTGCGGTGGGCCCGCCAAGCGGCGGTGACGTTGCAGTTCAACGCGTTAGTGGAAAGATAGAATACGTTCCCGTACCCGCCTGTCGCGAGAACGACGGAGTGAGCGGAGTGTCGCTCGATCGCGCCGGTTATCACATTGCGGGTGATGATTCCCCGGGCATGCCCGTCGATGACGACAAGCTCCAGCATTTCGTTATTGGGGAACGACTGCACGTTACCGAGGCCGATCTGGCGGCTGAGCCCGGAATAGGCGCCGAGTAGCAATTGCTGGCCAGTCTGGCCGCGAGCGTAGAAAGTCCGCGAAACCTGGGCTCCCCCAAAGGAACGGTTCGCTAAAAGGCCCCCATACTCGCGAGCGAATGGCACTCCGAGAGCAGTGCATTGGTCGATGATATTCGAGCTGACCTGCGCGAGCCGATAGACGTTCGCCTCGCGGGAACGGAAGTCGCCCCCCTTCACCGTGTCGTAGAATAGCCGATACACGCTATCGCCGTCGTTCTGATAATTCTTAGAGGCGTTTATCCCGCCCTGGGCGGAAATCGAATGAGCGCGGCGCGGACTGTCATGAAACGTGAATGCCTTCACAGTATAGCCCAGCTCTGCCAGCGAAGACGCGGCAGACGCTCCTGCCAAACCGGTGCCTACGACGATCACCTCGTACTTGCGCTTGTTGGCCGGATTGACAAGCTTGCCATCCATTATGTGCTTGTCCCACTTCTTTTCGAGCGGGCCGGAGGGGATCTTGGAATCAAGTATCATCTAATGGAAATTGGTTAAGATTGGTTGTCCTCCGAAGTTTCCGCGCTTTCGGTGATCGCCTCCGCGGTTCGCGCGCCGCAAATCTCGCAGTTCGTCCGGCAAGCGTATCCGGCTACTTGAGGATTCTGGATGCGCACCTGGCCGCTCATCACTCCGACAACGATCGCCGCGTTCCCCAGAAAATAAAGGATGCAAATCGCCGCGACTACTTTCTCCAGGGCTCCGGTCCACACCCGAGTCCTTAGGCCGAGCGACTGAAACATGCTCACGAGCCCGTGGTTCAGATGCCAGCTCAGCAGTCCAACTGAAATAAGATAGAAGACCGAGAGCAACGGATTCTGAAACCCGAGAACCATCATCGAGTGAACGTCGCGCACCGCCGCGCCATCCGCCAAAATCGTCATTGGGTAGGCTTCTGGCCCATGCGTCATGCGGACCGTGAAGTGCAAAATGTGATACACGATAAACGCCAGCACGACCACGCCTGAGTAGCGCATGTACCGCGAACCCAAAGTCGCCCGAAGCGTTATCTGCTTGTCATAGCCGACGGGCCGAGCGCGTCTATTTTCGAGTGTCAGCTGGGCCGCAAACCATATATGCAAGACCACCACGGCGAGCAGAAACAATCTAATCGCCCAAAGAGCCGGGCCAAGCGATTCCAGAAAATGCGCGTAGGCGTTGATCTTGTCGGGATGGGAGAAAATCTGCAGATTGCCAGTCAGATGGCCAATCACAAAGCCGAACAGGATGATACCTGTTAAAGCCATAATCACTTTCTTGCCGATCGACGACTTGAAGAGAACGTGAAAGATATTCATCAAGAAATTTATTGGGATGGAAATCGCACTCTCGTACTACGAACCATTAAGGAGCGTGCTGACGCTGAGCACTGGAAATCCGAAAATAGAATCCCCGATGATCACGTCAATGCGTAACTCGCGTACATCCGAAATAAATCCGTGCATGATCAGCAGGGTTAATAATATATATGAATACTCGTTGTAGATAACCCTGACTTTTGAATAAATCACTAACAACACATGTGAAATGCGTATTCGATTTTTCCACCACACCAGTTTTTCGAAGCCAACTGAATTGGATAGAATACTCGCGGTGGATGGCATCAAATAGTAACGCGAACGCAGCGTGGATTGAACTCAATCAGCATTAGTTATGCGCTAACGCGCTAAACGGAACCCACTAACGCGCCAAGAATATATACGAGCGTTCTCTCAATCCCGCCGCCGCGCCTGCATCTTCAACCAATCGGGATAGAACAGAAGCAACGCGTTCAGCACCAGCGAGTGGAAAATCTCTCCGCGCTCGACCATCTTGAACGCCTCCTCGATCGGCACTGTCTTCGTGATCAGCTCCTCGTGCTCGTCCCATTCGAGTTCATGCGTCAGCGTCGCCTTTTCCGCCAAGACCATATGGCAAGTGTTGCTCTGGATGGCCGGGTTGGGCCGCACCGAACCTAGCAGTCGAGCCTTGCTCGCCGTAAATCCCGTCTCCTCCTGCAGCTCCCGCAAGCCCGCAGCGACAGGATCTTCGCCGGCCTCCATCACTCCGCCGGGGATTTCCCACGAGGTCTGTTTCACGCCGAATCGGAACTGGTTCACCAGCACGATTTGGTAATCGGGAGTAATCGGGACGACGTTGACCCAATCGCGTGTCTGGATCACGTAGAAATCTCCCGCCGACTCGCGGCCGGGATGGCGGAATCGCTTCGAGAACACGTCGAAAATGCGGCAATCCGCGATCCGCTCCGAATCGATCTCTTCCCAATGGGGAACCGTATCGCTGGACCCGGCTTTGGTGGAATCAGCCATTGGGCCAAACAACCAAGCTACTGCTTGGGGCTAGGAATGACGATCGCCTGCCCGATGCGCAAACGGCGCGGATCCACTCCCGGGTTCGCGTCAATCAAGTCGTTGACGCTCACTTTGTAGCGCGTGCTCAACTTTCCATAGTTGTCGCCCGACTGGATCTCGTGAGTCCTCGTCTCGCCAGATGCCGCAGATTCGGCAGGCTTCGCGCTCTCGCCTTTTCCCGAGGTTACGACACTCGGCTTAGGCTTGGGCGCTGCTGCTCGCACGCCGCTTTTCTCCAAAGCCTCGACTTTCTTGAGGGCGGTGCCCGCCTGCATCGACACGGACCGAAGGGTCAGTTTGACTGAAGAAATGTCTTTTTTTACCCCATCGGTCACGCCTCCGAGGCTAGATTCGATCGAAGTGAATTTTCCAGCCATGCGCCGGATCATCTCGGAATTCCCATCCGAAGACGTTTTCAGCTCGGCCATCGACTCCGCCGCGCTCGACACCTCGGCCAGCTGGGCTTCCAGCTCGCTCGCCTTCTGAAATCCAAGCCATCCCAATACGACGCCCGTGCAGGCGATGATCACTGCGGCGATCCCGATGTACAAAGGCGTCTTAGACGATGTATCCAAATCAGCTGAAGAAAGATTATCCATGGCTCGAAAAAACAAATATTTGAAAGCGCGAAAGAGGCGATATGCCGGCGATTGACAAAGTGGTTTCTATACTTGTCCGGCCATTGCGGAAGGATTTCAAGATATTCTTGACAGCAATCCTAAATCGCCCTCTCTTGACCCTCCTTTTTTTTGCGGGGCGTAGCTTAGCCTGGTAGAGCGCCTGGTTTGGGACCAGGAGGTCGAAGGTTCGAATCCTTTCGCCCCGACCACTTTCAATTAAGAGAAATGGTCATTCCGCAAAATCAAAGGACGCATCGCCAAAGCAGCCTCCACACGAAAGGATGAGAACCGAAAAGATGACATGGGAGTTGCCAGGCGGGTCTAGGACCCGAGAACTGACAATGCATGAAAAACACTCCCACATCATCGAAGAATACTGTTAAGAAGACCGCCGAGGTTATCAAGCTTGGGCTTGGTATCCACGCCAATAAGTACGTCGCCGCCCGACAGATTGACGGCTCCGCCGCCCAATCGCCCCAGCGCTTCACCGCGGAAGGCTTCCTGGCGTTTGCCGAGAAGCAAACTCGACTGGGCATAAAAGTGTATTGCTGCTACGAGGCTGGCTGCTTTGGCTATTGGCTCCATCGCAAGCTGGAGGAAATGGGGATCGTCAACTACGTCGTGCGACCTCGCAACTGGGACGAATACGGGCAGAAGGTGAAGACCGACAATCGCGACGCCAAGGCGCTGCTCAACAATCTGGACCGCTACGTGGCCGGGAACAAGAAGGCCCTGGCTATAGTGCGAGTGCCAACTCCCGAGCAGGAGCGGATCCGCAGCGCCAGCCGCCAGCGCGACAGCCTGAGCAAGGAGCGGAAACGCCTCGAGGCTCAAGGAAGCAGCAGCGCCCGGTATTATGGATACAGCCTTCCCTTGCACTGGTGGAAGCCCAAGAGCTTCGAGGCTCAGCGCGAGGAGCTGCCCGGGCACCTGTTCTCGCTGCTGGAGGTTTGGCAGAAGCTGCTCCTCACGATCGACGCCGCGCTGGCCAAGGCGACCGCGGCGGTGGAGCTCTCCGGAGCGCGACTGCTGCCAGTGGGCCTGGGAGCGCTGACCGCGGCCTGCCTGGACAACGAGATCTGCGACTGGAACCGCTTCGGCAATCGCCGCGAAGTCGCCAGCTTCTCGGGCCTATGCCCGAAGGAGGACTCCAGCGGCGGACGGCATATGCAGGGCAGCATCACCAAGCACTGAAACACCCGGGTGCGCCACTTGCTGCTGGAAGCGGTCTGGCGAATGCTCCAGTTCCAGGACCAGTACAAGGCGGTCGTCTACTGGAAGAATCGAATCGCGGACGGCCCCGCGATAACGAAGGCGCGCAAGAAGAAGATCGCGGTGGCGATCGCGCGGCAGTTCCTTGTAGACTGGTGGCGGATACAGACAGGGAGAATGACGCCCGGGAAAGTGGGGCTGAAGATGGCTCTCCCCCAGTCCCCCTCCTTGAGCGCATGGCGAACCGCCCAACGAAAGGCAGGCTCCTAAACGCGAACTGGAAATAGCAGACCAACGAATTTATGGAGCGGAGGGTCGCCCGCGCTGACCCCTGGGCCTTTGGATGGCCCGACTTAAAGATTGGGCGACTCTTGCTCCTTCAGCCTTGATTGGATAGATCACCATGTACTTCGCGAACCAGCGGACGTACGGATAGCAGGTTAAGCGCGGCTGGGAAGCCGACTGCTTCGGCGAAGGAGACGTTACTTATAGCAAGAACGAGTTGGAGGCTGCGCCTCCGAAACCAACGCGAACAAGAATGACTTAGTATATATTGGATTTAAAAACATACCTGCTTGACAACTTTTCCCATAGCAGGGTCAGTGGACTTTCAGTTGATGACCCTTTCACTTGATCCCGCCCTTATTCAACATTTTCCATCAACCATTCAGCAAACGCGGCTTCATCCATTTCGCCAGCCGCCAACGCAAGCGTCTTCAAAACGGCATCCACCTCGGTCGCGACGAAGCGTTTTCCATTGAGTTCGAGAAAGAGAACGGCCGTCGAAAATCCGATGCGCTTGTTTCCATCCACGAATGGATGGTTCTTGATCAACCCGAATCCATAGCTCGCGGCCAATTGACACAGGCTGGGCTTATCGTAATGGAAAAGGTTCACCGGCCTATCCAAGGCCGATTCGAGCATACCCTCATCCCGAATACCCTCTCCTCCCCCGTGGCGCGACAAAAGTATATCATGGAAGGCGAGAACGACGTCACGCCTAACCCAACCAGGCTCTTTCATTTGGCCAATTCATTAAGCGTATTGCGATAACGATTGGCCACGTCTTCCGCGACTGCCATCTGATCCGCAAAGGACTCCTTTTCCGGTGTCACGCGAAAGCCTCCATCTGGCGTTTCGGAAAGAATCAAAGTGTCCCCCTCCGCTGAATCCATCTTATTGAGAGCCTCCTTCGGAATCACCACTCCCACCGAATTCCCCACCTTGCGCAATTTCAATTTCAAAACCATGCGACAAACGTAATCACTGACGTTATAACATCAAGCCTATTGTCCCTTACTCAGCCACCCGTTCACTTTCATCCACTCCTGCAGGCGGTCCATAAAATGGTCTGCCCCACCCCCTTTTTCCACGAAACCATGCCGGCCTGCCTGAAAAATATGGATCTCTGCCGGCACCCCCGCCGACTGCCAAGCGGCGAATAGCTCCATGGATCGTTCCCAGGGAATGATCTGGTCGTTCGCAGCGGTAAAGATGCAGAGCGGAGGGGCATTTTCCGGGACTGGGATAGGCGAGCTCCCTGTTAATCCTCCTCCGGTATATACAGGCACTGCAAAATCGGGCCTTCCATCAGCGGGTCCGAAAACCGATGATAGGGTCACCCCGCCTCCGGCCGAGAAACCGATCATACCGATGCGATCCGGTTCAATTCCCATTTCCGCGGAGCCTCTCCGCACAAGGCGAATCGCCTGCTGCCCATCCGTGCCTGCCAGCCTGCGAACGTCCTGCCCCTCTTGCTTCTTGCTGTCTCCCTGGTGGGTCAACCGGTATTTGAGCACATAGGCGTGCACTCCGAGCTTGTTCAGGTACGTGGCAATATCCAAGCCTTCGTAGCTCATCATCAGGTTCCTGTATCCTCCGCCGGGGGCGATCACCATGGCAGTTCCCACATCGGTTCCGGAGTCGGGCGGATAGTACAACAGGACCGGTTTGACCACATTCTGCACCATGGGAAGTCCCCTACGAGACGCAGCGGTATTCTCTTCCCAATCCCAGCTTTCCGAGCCAGGGGCCACGCCGTCATACAATGGGATCACGCTGGCAGGTTCCGGAAGGGCTTCTCCTGAAACGGCAGGAATCATTCCCAAGAGAAATGAAACCGCAAATACTGGATACGCTTTTTTCATTATCCTTCTCTCACCCAACAGTGCCTAGAGCAGCAGAGCCGCCCCTCGACAAAACTCTGGGCCCTGAGGTTCTCGAACGGGCAACTAAATGGAAATTTAGATAGCCACGGGTCAGCCCGACTTCGCCAAGGCTACAACGGGTAGACTGCCCCGCCCTACAATCTGCAGCATTACAGTCACCAGGTGACTCTTTTAATCGCACTCGGGTCCACGAGCGTGCACGTTGTTAGAACAATTGAATTTCAATAGTCGAAAACAACCAACAAAGAGAATCCACTGTCAGCTAAACAGGATGCACTCGTACCTCGAGTCATTGTCCCATCTGGAACATGATAAAAGGGTTTCATCTTGTTGGCGTAGCCATCATGCAGCCCGCGACTGCGGGCGTATCCTGTTAAAAATGAGACAGTCACCTCGAAGTCCTTGTCCCATCAAGCGATCAAACAGAGTGCTGCTTCACCGCCCTTCATTGCAGACGGATCGATTCGCTTGTCCAACGTAGCCAACTTAGCCTTATTCGTCACAGCGCTGGCCAAGAGATAATAATCGGTGATATTCTTGGAAATCGGAAGCTCGGAAAACTGATCAGAATCTCGAAGGGATATTGAGTCTGCCCAAAATTGATGCCCCGGCTGGGAACAAAGAGCACTAAGGAGCTCACGCGTTGCGCGAGTCGACTTTGGTCCATCCGGATAATTGATATGCCCCAAAATTCGGATAAATCCGTTCTCGGTTATCGGGCAAGTAGCCCAACCATCAGTACTTTGATCCATGAACCAATCCGCTACAATTGAATGGTGCACATGATTCGGATCAACTAAGGCAATGAGCGCATTAACATCCAAAAGGAACATTAAATTCCTTCCTCATCCATCAGCTTGTAAACCATTTCAGAGGTCACTTTTTCATTTCCGCGCTGCTTTAACCGCGGCAAGCCATTGGCTCCCACCTCAAAACATGCCTTAGATTCATTCATTCCCTTCCGCCCAACTGTCTGAATCTCACGGCGCAGGGCATGTTCGACCATTGCCTTAAGCGTTGTGCGACGTCGCGCGGCCGCAGCCTTGGCTGCTATCAGCAACTCGTCATCGATATCCATCGTCGTCTTCATGATATGGGTCACTGTATTGCTATATGGGCTCTAGTCAAGCCTCGTAACCGAAATGAAGCAAGCTCTTGATCTTGCGGTCGCCTGACGGTTCGCGTCAGCGGGGCATTTCTGATTTTAAAGCGGTAGAGGCGATGGATAATCCCGCCCAGCACTCTGCCCCTACTCAACATTTTCCATAGTCGAACATCAATATCCATTCGTTGCCTTTTCGCATGGCATCGGATAGTTTCGTGCTGTCGCCAAAGCCAGCCATACCTGATTGGCCGGATAGAATAAATACTTTGAACTTCTTGTCCGGCGCTACTTCAGCTTGCGTTGGGAGAGTCCCCAAACATCCGAGTAATACTGCCGCCAGGAAAGCCACAACACAACCTGCTTTGTCTTTTCCAAAACTCGTTCTCTTTTTTCGATAATTGCCTTAAACTTTTCCTTCAGCCCTTTCCGAAAGGATTTTCATTTTTTTTGCTTTGTAAAACGCTTCAATCGCGTAGGCCGTGATCTTTCCGAGCATGATCTGTCCCTCGGCATTGATGTGGTTATTGCCACCTCCTATGCGAGCCAACTCGCCGGGGTGGACCGTGTTAACTTTAGGAATTTCTCGACCTGCTCGGTTCTGCGCCATGAAGACGGTTCCGACCCACGGACGTTTGCCAAACGCTTTTAACAAGCCATTTTCCTCCATATAGGATAGAAGAAATTTAAGCAGATCCTCGTCATTCTCTAGAGCCTTGCTAGCCGATTTTTTACCTTTGACCACGTCCTCATCGCTCATCTCGGACAAAACCGCTTTGAGCAACTCATCGTCCTTCATGTAGGCCAGAATAAAGGCTGGCAGGTCCGCGCACCCAGGTCTGCGCGCAGGTCCGAGATGAGCTGATTGAACGTATCGAAATACTCCTCCGCCAGAACTTTCTTGGTTCCATCCGCGGGGCCCTGCCTCCAGACATAGCCGCCGAACTCCGGCTTTGAAATTCGCTTTGCTTCAGCCACCGCGTGCATCAGGTCCTCATACATCGAACCCTTTTTTCCGTCGAAGGTGAGGTTGGACCGCTCAAACGACCAGTTCTTCTCGAACGCGCGTAACCCTGATCCGCCGCTCGACACCTTGAGGATACCGATCGTGTCGTCCGGCCAGAGATCAGCAAGCTCACGCGCCATCGACACGCCCGGCCCGAATCGCTGGGTCGGCACAAAGTATTAATTTCCTATCAACACAATTGAATTTCCTATCAACCACTCATGTAAAGAAGGTCGTCGAAACCAAAGTAGAGACGGATATGAGTGCTTCCTTTCAGAAGAAGTGAAGACCTGAATTTAATCGTGTAAATCCGGATACAAGGAATGGCCCTCTCCCGAGCTAATCTCAGTGGCACTGTCAACTTGATATTTGACTATTGAACCCGTACGGCTGGACCGGGAGGATCAACCATTGACAGATCTCGCTGTCTGTTGTGTAGGGCGCGGCAGCGATTGACTTGTTTTGAGGGCCTAAGTTTCATCTGTTTCCATTCTGGGTGGCCTGTACGATTCACTTTATCTAAAAGAAGATACTCCATGGGTATTCGCAGCCTATTCATTGTTTTTCTCGCGAGTGTGCTGATTGTTGAATCGCGCCCTCAGGATTCGCAGAAGCCGAAAGCGCCCCAGCCCAATGTTTTGCTGATTGCGGTAGATGACCTGAATGACTGGGTCGGCTGTCTTCACGGCCACCCGCAAACGCAGACCCCGAATATCGATCGTCTCGCAGCTCGAGGCATGCTCTTTACGAACGCTCATTGCCAGGGGACTCTGTGCAATCCTTCACGGATCAGTTTGTTGTGGGGGCGCCGACCTTCGTCTACAGGATTTTACGACAATCGCTATCAGGTAAAAAACGAACCTGAATTTCTTAAAACACACGTCAGTTTACCTCGTCATTTTGCCGCCCATGGTTATAAAACGCTCACCGCAGGAAAGGTCTTTCATGGAGGAACACCCGAGCAGTCGCAGATCGTGGGACCACGTCTCGGCCAGTGGCTGAAAGGTCTTGACCAAAAGGTCCATGAAAAGCCCGAGCAATGGCATGCCATCTGGGATTTTGGACCTCAGGATTATGAGGAAACAAAATTCACCGATCACCTAACGGCCACTTGGGTCGCCGAGCAGCTGAGTGCAAAACAAAACCCTTCGGCAAGCTCAGGAGAACCAAAGCCATTTTTCCTCTCTGTCGGGTTTTACCGACCACACGTACCCTTTTTTCCACCACGCCGGGTCTACGACAGCTTCGAGGAAGTCCGACTTCCGCGCATCAATGAAGATGACTGGAGCGATATTCCTGATGCGGCCCGTGGAGTGACGCTGAGCAACCCGAGAATTCCAACGCATGACTGGATGAATGAGGAAGGCCGGTGGCAGCAGGCCGTCCATGCCTATCTAGCTTGCGTGCGGTGGACGGACGAGCAAATCGGCCGAGTTCTCGATGCTCTCGACAATGGCCCTCATGCCAAAAACACCATTGTCATCCTATTCTCGGACCACGGTTATCACCTCGGCGAAAAACAGCGCTGGTCTAAGTTCTCCCTCTGGGAGCGCACCACACATGTCCCACTCATCATCAGCGTTCCCGGAGGTGTCACGGGAGCCACCGACAAGCCGGTCGAGTTGTTGAGCCTTTATCCGACGCTCATCGATCTTTGCGACTTGCCTGCGAATCAGAGGCTCGAGGGAGTCAGTCTGCAGCCATTGCTTGAAGATCCGAACGCGCCCTGGAAACATGTCGCCATTTCAACCTTGGAGCAGAATAATCACGCTGTTCGCGATCAACGCTGGCGATACATCCGGTACGCCGATGGCACCGAAGAACTTTACGATCACGAGACCGACCCCAACGAATGGAACAATCTCGCGGTAGATCGGCCTGATTCACGTCATGCGACAGTAATTAGTCGGCTTAAAAAACACCTTCCCACAATTAACGTACCCCAAAGAAGCAACTAGAACTTAACATGAATTCTCACTAGTGTCCAGTTAAAGGTCCTTGAATATCAACTGGTTAGAAATATCAACATTTGAATCTCTTGTATGCTTTTTCATAAGTAGCTGATGAATAGGGTCTTTCGAAAATATATTTA
>JAJFLS010000775.1 GCA_021772595.1 Opitutales bacterium | reverse complement strand
TCCTTTATGAGGCGCAGATAGGGACGCAGGTCGTAGATGCTGTCGTCGAGCGACAGAATGGTCGATTCGTTCATCGTTCCCACGCTGGTTTCATCGAGTTCGACCAAGGCTCCGGATAGAATGATCGCTCCGATGCGACCTTGGGCCATGTCGAAGCTTTCTTTCAAGCGATCGCCTTTGTAGGACATGAGCTCGTGGCAAAGATTGATGGCGATTTGAAAGGAAGGATGATTGATCTTCTTTACCAAAGGCAACGCGTCTTCGACGGTCTGATAGTAGGTGTTGTAGTGGGGATAGAGAACGACTTTGACTCCCTTCGAGAGCGCGTATTCGAAGATGCCTGTAATGAAGGCTTCGACTTTTTCGTCGGTGACCGTGCCGTCCGGCTTGTCATCGCGTACCCAGGTCCAGAGCGTGCCGCCTTGCTTGCCTTCCAAGCGGTCGATAGCGGCGCGTTGAGCCGAGTCGTCGAACCCGAACTGACTGAAACGGTGGGCCATGTAAGCGGCCGGAATCACGAAGTCGTCGCCTTTTTTCTCGCTCGAATCGAGATATTGTTCGAGTCGCTCCAAGCTTTCCTCGCCTCTGCCTTCGACGGCAACTCCCGCGTAGCCTAATCGCTCGAGGAGAGCGATCGAATCGGCGACTTCCTTGTTTTCGAGTCCTCCGAAGCTATAGGTGTACAAAGCTCTCGCTTCTTTTTCGCCCTCGGTTTGGAGGGCGCAAGCCGTTGCGAAAAGCGCGACCAGGCTCCAATGCGTAATGTATTTCATCGTATTCAAACTATAAATTTATCGATCCAACCAATGGTAATGGAGTTTCTTGCGAGTGGGGAGGGTGCCATGCGGTTCGACTGGATCGGCATAGTCTGGCACGTGGTAGCCTACAGCCTCTTTCTCCGTTTCGTAGGCTTTCTCCATGCGCTTGAGTAGGGAGCGATGCTCGGGCGAGCTCGTCAGGTTTTTCCGTTCGTAGGGATCGTTCTTCAGGTCGAAGAGCTCTGTCCAGTTGTCGTGACCCGGATATTTGATGAGCTTCGCGTCCTTTGTCCGGTAGGCCAGCATCGTGGGGTTTTCGGAGAATTTGGTTTCGAAGAAGTACTCGTAGAAGAAGCCTTTTCGGAACTTCGAGTTCGGCTTGGAGAGCAGTTTTGCCCAGCTCTGTCCTTGGATCTCATCGGGAATCGCAACGCCTGCCATGTCAAGAAGGGTGGGGGCGAGATCGATATTTAGCGTCAGCGCGTCGGAGACGGTTCCGGCGGCGTTCCCATTCGGGTAGCGAACGAGCATCGGCACGCGCATGGCTTCCTCGTAGGGGGAGCGTTTGTCGCCCATGTAGTCGCCTAGGCCGTGCTCGCCCAGGTAGTAGCCATTGTCGCTGGTGAAAGCGACCACGGTGTTTTCAGCCAGCCCTTGTTCGTCCAAGGCGTCGAGCAGTCGGCCGATGTTCTCGTCCATCGCCGAAATACACTGAAAATAGTCGATGGCCCAGAGGGGCTGCTCCGCTCGAGTCGCGGGCTCGTGTCTGGCTTCGGGAGACAGGAGAAAGGGAGCGTTATCGTGGAAATTCGGAGCGGAACCCACCTTTTCGCCCAGATAGCGCTTATTGGCGCGGGCTGGCGGAATGAAGGGAATGTGAGGCGTTTTGTAGCCGAGAGCCAGGGCGAAGGGCTCATCGCGGTCGCGCTTCATGAAATCGATGGCGAAATCGGTCGATACGTCGTCGATCCAGCCTTTTGTCGCCGTCTTTACGCCATCGATGAGGAAGAACCAGTCCTCGTACTTGCCTTGTCCGGTGTAGCTGGCGAAATAGTCGAAGCCGGGGCGTACGTTTTGGTTCCCCATGTGCCACTTGCCGACATAGGCGGTATTGTAGCCAGCCGTCTGCAAATGGCTGGCCCAGGTCGCGTTTTCGACCGGGAAGTGAATTTGGTTGCTGGCGACGCCGTTGTAGTGGCCGTAGCGACCGGTCAGGAATTCGGCCCGGCTGGGCGAGCAGACCGCGGTGGCGACCATTGCGTTGCGGAATCGTACGCCTTCTGAGGCGAGCCGGTCCAGGTTCGGGGTTTGGAACCAGGGGAAGCGTCCGCGCTCTCCTTGTTCGCGTTGCACGACGCTCATCGCGTCCCAGCGCATGTCATCGGTGATGATGAATAGGAAATTAGGCCGGTCTTGAGTGCTCTGGCCTTGAGCTTGAGCGGGATTGGCGAACACCGCGGTTGCAGCGCTTGCTATCGCAAACAGGGAAAGTCGAAACGAATGGAAAGTCATAGGTCCTGAGGGATTTGGCGTTTTTTCGAAAGGGGTCCCTGCGAAAGATTCTTACAATTGGGTGGTGATACGGGAAAACGCGTTGGCAGGCGAAAAGGTAACGGCGAAAAAGCGGAAAAGCGACGTCGGTTTCAAGTTACTACCGACATGAACAAATATTTCGATGGGGATACATGCAGTTGCAATCAGAAGTCTTTTGAAAAGCTTCATATTAACTGACTTGACATAAATAACCATTATTTAGGGTGTTTGCCGCAAAATCCCCTGCAGCTATTGTAGAGCATTCTGGGTATTCCTCATGTAATTATCTCGTCAGCCAGGAAAAATATTTGGTAAGTTAAGTCCGTGAACCGCCGACGATTTATGGGAGGACTTGCAGCGTTAGGAGCTGTTACTGGTTTCAAACCTACCAATTCAATCTTTGCCGATCATCATTCCGGCTTGCCCAAGTTAAAAATAACTTCGGTCGATGCGTACCCTGTAAAGTTGTGGGAGCGATCTTCTCAGGGAAAGTTACCTGAATTTACTTCGAACTATGACCCCAAGCGTTGGCGATACACCGGCCCGTTTGCCCAACTGGCCAGTGCCATAGTGGTGGCGATCAAGACCAATCAGGGCATCACCGGTTTTGGTTTAGGTGCCGGGGGAAAGGTTGCTTGTGAAATCATTCAAGGACACCTGAGGCTTCTGCTCATTGGGACGAACCCGCTTAATATTGAGCTGTTGTGGGATCAGATGTACACGTCGGGGAATTTTTACGGACGGCGAGGCGTATTCGTAATGGCTCTGAGTGGAGTGGATAATGCATTATGGGACATCTTTGGAAAGTACGCAGAGCAACCTGTCTATCGTTTGCTGGGTGGAACTACCAAGGAGCGAATTCCAGTTTATCATACGGGAGTACCTGAAGCTGTTCAAAGAGGCCTGGATTTGAATATTCAACATTTCAAGGTCGTTATTTGGGACGGGTTGGCCGAAGGCGAAGCCGGAAAGCAACGAACGGTTCGGGCGCTTCAAGAGGTCCGGAAACAAGTGGGTCCTGATCGAACGATGATGATCGAATGCGTGGCTGGCTGGGACGATGTAGAATTCACTCTAGATATGGCAAAACGATTGGAGGAACTAAATCTTTACTGGATTGAAGAACCGCTATCTCCAGATAATATCCTCGGTTATGAACGACTGGTTAAAGAGATTGACAGCACGCGAATCGCGAACGGAGAGCATGAGTATACTAGATTCGGGTACGCCGAATTAATCAGGCATAAAGCGGTGGATGTTCTGCAACCCGATGTTAGCTGGTGTGGTGGAGTTACATCGTTGCGAAAAATCAATGCGATGGCGGCAGCCAATGGTCTTGAGTTCACGCCCCATCGAGGTGGAAGTCTCTTTGGGCTGCCTTTGTGCTTGTCTTCCAACCTTTGCAATTGGGCAGAGAGCTTTGGAACTACTGACGATGGAACAGATCTGATGAACGCCATGAGCGCAAAATTTGAAAATGGTTACTACCTGCCTTTGGATAAACCGGGTTTCGGGACCGAGCTGACCGAGAAGCTTGTGAAAGAGCACATATTGACCTGATCCTGAGTGGCGTGTGTGCCATTGATGGCTTGGCTGCAATTCGTTAGTCTCATTCAATTACAGTTGCTAGGCGGAGTAAATAAGGACTTCTATTTTACCGTTACCTTTTTATCTACTCCTGCGTTACCCTGTTGCAGCCTACTCCGCTTGTGAAAGCTCCACCCAAAGAATCGACGGCTGAATTCATTCAGCTCCTGACGACTCACCAAAGTCGATTGTACGCCTATGCGTTTTCGCTGCTGGGAAATCGCGAGCAGGCTCAGGAAGTGATGCAGGAGACGAACATCATCCTTTGGCGCAAGGCGGATCAATTCCAGTTGGGCACGAATTTTGGAGCCTGGATGCTGAAGATCGCCTACTATCAGGTGCTGGAGCATCGTCGTAAACTGAATCGTCAAGCGCTGTTCGTTGTGGACGACGAATTTCTGGCGAAACTGGCGGAGGAAGCGAGTTGCTCGACAGAGCACATCGAGCAGCAGCAGATGGCCTTGCATGCTTGTCTTGAAAAATTACCGGAACGCCAGCGCGATCTCGTTCGCCGTCGCTATTCCGAGGGCGCATCTATCAAGTCGGTTGCAGAACAAATTGGCAGCGCGGTGAGCGCGGTAAAACAGACCTTATTTCGCGCTCGATGTAATTTGATCGATTGCGTACGTTATAGGATAAAGGAACAATTGACATGAGTGAGTTTGAGAAACTCCTAGCGGGACTGGTCGAAGAGACCGTGACGTCGGAAGAACGCCAGCGCTTGGCGGATATGGTTCAATCGGATCCCGAGCTTCGCGCTCGCTACTTGAATCACTGCAACCTGCATGCCGCATTGGCTTGGGAACATGGCGTTCTGGGAGGCATGGACTTCATGTTTGAGTCCGATGCGGAAAGCAAGCTTTCGCCTGTATCTGATAATACGATTCAATGGTCTCGATGGACGCGTCCGTTGGCTTGGGCGGCAAGTATCGCTTTGGTTTGTGGAATCGTGTGGCAAGGAGCAATTCCAGCAGTGCGAAAAAGCCAGTGGCATTCGAGCGATTCCATTGGATCCGTGATTCGAAAAGCAGGTGGCGAATTGAGCGTTTTCGGTCTGGATATTCAAGTGGCGCAGGGCGACTCGATAAAGGCGGGGGAATATGAGCTAACCGATGGATTGGTCCAGTTTGCGCTCGCAAACGATGTGGAAATTCTCGTGGAGGCTCCTGCTCGATTTCGAGTGGATTCTCCTTTGTTGATGGCG
>JAJFLS010000774.1 GCA_021772595.1 Opitutales bacterium | reverse complement strand
GGCCAATGGACGATTAGCGGCGATTGCACTCCGCCTTGATGAGCGAAATGCTTGTATTCACGAAATGGGGTATTCGAGAGCGTCGCCCAGCCTTTGCCGTACTTGTTGCCGCCTTTTCCATACTGGCCGAGGTTCTCGAATTCGAACTGTCCAAGCGGACCCGTCTCGGCTTCGCCACCGTTGTCGGACAGGAACAAAATCAGCGTGTTCTCGAGCTCGCCGGCTTCCTCCAAGTGGCGAATCAGTTTGCCGATGTTCTGATCGACCCGATCGATCATCGCCGCGTAGGTCGACATGATCGCGTCCATCTCGTTTTGTTTTTCCCGGCTCAAGCTGTCCCAGGCGGGAACGATTTCCGGTCGCGGCGCCAGCTTCGTGCTTTGCGGGACGATCCCCATTCGCTTTTGCTTTTCGAGACGTTTTTTGCGCAACGCGTCCCAACCTTCCATGTAGCGGCCCCGGTATTTCTCATAGTCCTCGGGCATGCACTGCAATGGGAAATGCGGGGCATTATAGGCTAGGTAGAGAAAGAAGGGCTCGGCGTCCTGGTGTTCGTCGTGGTCTTTGAGAAATCCGATAGCCTCCTCGGAAATCGCGTCGGTTATATAATAGCGCTCGCCCGTCGCGGCGATCGGCGTGTTGCCGCGGTGCAAATTGGCCGGAACGAAGAAATCGGACGTGCCGGCAAGGTGTCCATAGAAGCGATCGAAGCCAGACTGCAATGGCCAGGTTTCCGGCTTCTCGCTGGCGAGATGCCACTTGCCCGTTATGTAGGTGCCATAGCCTGCCGCCTTCAGCATTTCCGGAAGCGTCGGAATCGCCACGTCCAGCCAGCCCTGGTAGGCTGCGGGAATATCCGCTCGGTCGTGACTGGTAATGGGGAACGACGAAGTCGGCTCGCCGGGCTTGGGGTTTGGAATGGGCCGGTTGGGGAGAATCATGTGGCCCACGCCGACTTGATGAGGATGCAGTCCGGTCATCAACGTCGCCCGTGTGGGGCAGCAGCGAGCCGCGTTGTAGAATTGATTGAAGCGCACGCCTTCCGTTGCTAACCGATCGATGTTAGGCGTCTCCACCATGCCGCCGTAGCAACCGATGCTAGACCAGCCCATGTCGTCCACCATGATGAGAACGATGTTCGGCCTCGGGCCGTCAGTCTCGCCATTGGCCGGTGCAGCAGCGAAAAGTTGTCCGCAAAATAGGGATACAATCAGGATAGATAATCTTCGTCTTTTCATTCGATTGGGGATTGGCTTCATGAACCACGCCGCATTCTCGACGTAGCTACTTCGAGAACTCGAAGTGGGTCTAACGATAGGGACATACGTATGGAAAATCCAGCAGCAAACAAATGAGCGCATCGTAGTCGGCTATGAATTGATAGGACAACGCTCCTTCGTCGCTGGATCTCCTGCTTCGCAGGAGCGAAGATTCGAATCAAATCATTGCCTCGCGGCTTGTTTCGGCGGAGCAGCGCGAAGACGGAAGCGAGGATCATCGCCCCGAAGGGGATCTAGCGACGAAGGAACGTTGTCCTAAAACATCCTCTCAAAACCGAAGTCCCAGAGTTCATTTCGGAAGTTCCGCAGGATCCAGAACCACGTGTTTTACGGAGCGGCGCTCGTAGGTGTAGGTTATGTGAACGAGACCGTCGGATGCCTGGATCACTGCCGGGTAGCTGAACTCGGCGGAGCGCGATTCATCTTCCAGAGTCAAAATCGGCTTCCACTTCAACCCATCCCGTGAAGTGGCGACATTGAGAACCTGACGGCCGTTTCTGTAGGATTTTGTTCCACGCGCTCCCGTTTTTACGGAGTGATTGTAGACCAGGAGTTTCCGACCGTCGGCCAAGTCGACTGCATCGGTCCCGGCGTTCGGGTTGGGCAGATGCGTCGCCTCCATCGCGCTCCAATTGCGTCCGCCATCTCTCGACCAGCTTTGGCCCAGAACATTTTGCTGAGTGCGGCAGAGAATCTGCATTTCTCCATTTGCGTAAGTAAGAATGCTCGGCTGGATCGCGTCGAATTCGATGCCGTCATTGATCGGTCCAACGATTTCCCAGGTTTTTCCCAGGTCCCGCGAGATCTCGAAATGGACCCGCCAGAAGTCATCTCCGCCCGCGACTTCCACCTCCGTGCTCGACGGGCAGAGGATCGCGCCGTCGGCCATTTGTATCGGCTTATTCTTTACAGGACCCAGCAGATGTCTCACCGCGGAATGCTCACCGAGCTTGGTCGGCCAGGACCAGGTTTTTCCACTGTCTTCGGACGTGGTCAGCATGCCCCACCAGCGCCTTGGATCGGGTCCGACCTTGTAAAAAAGCATCAGCGGTCCTTCGCTTGGCTGGAAAAGCACGGGATTCCAGCACGGATAACGCAGGCTCATTGACTGCACGCCGTTGACGACTTCGAGCGGCTCGGTCCAACCGCCGTTCTCGCGCCGCGACACCCAGATGCCCACATCCGGATTCTTTTCGTTGGTGCCTCCAAACCAGGCCGCCACCAGTCCCGATGGCGTTTCCGCAATTGTCGATGCGTGGCACTGAGGCGTCGGCCGCCCTTCCAGCTCGTAAATCAATTCCGCTCGAACCAATCCGTCCTGGCCCACCTGCGAGGCCTCAGGAAGTTCGTGGTGAGCCGCGCGAGCGCCAACGGACAACGCTAACAGGCCAGCGATCAATAACAGAGTCTTCGAAAGGTTCATAATCGATTGTCGGCAAAAGCTAAACAGATACCGAGCTCTTCGCAATGCGGTAATTCGGAAGTCTATCAGGTAGCGGCCGATCTCCGAGCGGCCAACGCATGAGACTGAACGATGCAATCGTTCAGCTAC
>JAJFLS010000773.1 GCA_021772595.1 Opitutales bacterium | reverse complement strand
AATCGATTTCCTCGAAGAGCGTCACGATCGTGTCGAGCGGAATTCCGTAGCCTCCGAACTCCCAGTCTTGCACCATAAGAAATCCCGGTTCCGTCGCCGCCACCGCTTCGATCTCCCGACGAAAATCGAGCTCGTTCGCGTAAGGGACATTCACCAACACTCCAGCGCACCCCACTTCATTTAGCATTCGGGCGTTGAGCAAACGGCTTTCTCGATCTTCCGCAGAGGCGCCTCCTACGATCGGAATCCGCCCTCTGGTTTGCTCAACCACCGTTTCGACAATAAAGCGGCGCTCGCTAAAACTGAGCTTACCCACTTCCGCAGCGATCGCGGGAACGAGAAACCCTGCGACTCCGCATTCGATATAGTGCTCCACGTATCGCCTGATCGAATCGCCATCGATTCGATCGTCTTCCGTGAAGGGTGTGTTGATTACGCCTACAATTCCATTCATTTCGATTTTCATCGACACCCTCCAATTAATGGGAGAGTTCGCTTCGCTTGATCACGTAAGTATTCGTCACTTCATTATCGATGTTGACGATGCTGAATTCGATCTCGGGATCAGCCTTGAGCGTATCGAACTCCATCAAGGCAAACGAACACTTCTCGTTGTATCCAAACAAGGCCTCCGGAATGAGTTCGTGCGTGTGAATGTTGGTCAAGCGAGCGCTCATGATTTCGTACAAAGGATAGGCTCCCTCCCGCTCGTTCTTCCAGAAATCCGTCCGATGGCGATCGGCCGAAAGCAATATGACGCCTTCGATTTTGTGGTCGCTCAGAAACTGGTAGACCTCTTCGCGTTCCTCGATAAACCCAGCCCAAGTATCCATGCTTCCAGGCTTCGCATCCGATGCCCACGCCACAGGCGATCCGATTATCTTGAACGTTGCCGTAGACGCTTTGAGCGAATCGAAAAGCCACTGCTTTTGAACAGGTCCCAGCATGGTCTTCTCCTCCTTGAACGGATTGGTACGATAGGTTCTGCCATCGAGCATGAATATTTCCACATCGCCAATCGAGAACGAATACCAGCAACCCGGCCAATCAGGATCGCCCTCGCCCGGGTTCACCCAATTCCGATTGAACACGTTAACCATCGGCTGCTTCCAGTCCGGCTTGTCCTTGAAAGGCCCCATCCAGATGTCGTCGAGCGCAGCATCGTGGTCGTCCCAAATCGAATACATAGGCGTCGCCGCCACCAATTTTCTGAAATCCGGGTTCGATTGTCGGCGATAGTAAGTATAGTCGTGAAAAGCGCCGGGCATTTCAGCGATGTCGATATAGACATTATCGCCGAGCATCAACATCGCATCGAGATCATGGGAAGCGATGGTCGACCACATCCGTTCGTAGATCGGGGTGTACCCCGCGCAGCCCCCAAGCCCTAAGCGAAAAGATGAAGCCTGATCTTCGGAAGGATATGTCCTTACGCGAAGCGGCGCGTCCACCGCGACGAGGTCCCCATCGATCAGGGTTTCATAGCGATATTCCGTATCGGCCTTCAAGCCCGAAACAGAGACCACGGCCGTGTAGTCAGCCGTAGCTTTCGCCTGACTAGATGCCTCGGCAACCAACTGATCCGCCGCATCGTAGCAACGAATCGTAAGCGTATTCTCGCCCGACGTTCTCGCCCAGAAGCTCGCCTCCGAAGACGAGACGCCACCCAGCATGGGGCCATGCAGCAAACGCTGTCCAGCCTGCGCGGCATAGTCCCGAAACGGCTTCGACAGGGTCAACGATTCGAGCAGATCTCTCGGCCCCGCCAAGAATCGACCGAAGTTCATGCCGCGCTCGATCGCGCCCAGCATTGAACTCATTGCCTTTTCGATGTCGTTTTTCTGCGAATACGCAACCGTCAGAATGAAATAGGATTCCGCATCTTGCGGATTTTCATCCAAACGATACTCCGCTAGAACGATCGCTTCGTCGGGTTCGCCGTCAATAATTTTCAGAAGCTGTCGCTGCCCTCGACGCTTATACAAGCGCTCGGCGCTCACTTCGGAAAATTGGCGACGCGAAAACTCGTTTTCGCTCCCATAATAGGCGAACCCCGTACCATCTTCCCAAGCATCGTCAGGAGCGAACTGGCCATAGGTATCCGCGATTTCATCGAGACGATCGTCCGTGAGATCCTTCTCCTTCTTCTGGCAGCCCAACACGGACAACAGTCCTAGCAGAACAGTGATTGAACTTAGTCGCTTTGTCATAGAAAATCAGTTACAGTTTGAAGATTCTACTCGACGCCCTATTCACCGACCTCGGAACTACCTGCTTCCGAACGTCGTATCCTATCAGGAGAAATTCGCTCATGCATTTCCTCGAAAGAATCGTCCAAGGGATCTTCAACAAAGCTGCTTTGGCAAATGTATTTCAAACCCTCGTCATTCGACTTCCACGAATGGGCGCCATCTTTAGGGATGTAAACGACATCCCCTGGCTTCACATCGCGCGTCTCACCATCGACCGTTATCGAGCCAGTTCCCTTAAGAATGAAAAACGTCTGTTCCTTGTCAGGGTGGATAATCATCGGTCCGACAATGTTGGCGGGCAACTCATTCAGGAGAATCTCAATACGTTCCGATTCTGTACGGTCGACGAGAAGCGTCGATTGGCTCGACCCGAAATCGAATAGCTTTCCTTCGTCCAGATTCCGAAAGAATTTCGCTTTTCGTTTCCCTTTCGTTATCGCTGAGCCTGCACCGGAACTCTGAGTCTCCGCTTGAGCCTTGCGCACCGAGCGCACTTTCTCGATGTGCTGCTCGAAAGTGATGTTCTCGTTGCTGGAATAGATATTGAACAGCAAATAGCAAAGCGGCTCATCAGTCGTCGTAATCGTCTGGTGTTCGACCCCCGCCGGGACGAAACACATGCATCCCTTTTCAACATCGTGCTGTTCATCGCCAAGCTTCACAATCCCCACTCCAGAAGTGATGAAGAACGCCTGGTCCTTTTCATCGTGATAGTGCGGTGGGCCATCCTGAAGCGGTCTCCATTCATTGTGCCCAACTTCCGTATACTCGGTATCCGCCCGATCATACAATACGGTGATTTTGTTCAACCCAGCAACATCCAGGATCTTTCCTTCCTTGTAATTCTTAATAATCATAATCGTTTAGGTTAGAATTTGTTAGTATTAAAACTTTGTATACACAGCTCTCGGTTTCGTGAAAAACGCGCTTGCGAAATCGCCGCACTCCGGAACGCCTCTTCCCGAGTCACGCCATGCCGCGACCGGTAAATCGGAAACCCGATAAGCCGTGTGAAGATTCACGTGCGCAATGCCGGCCTCTATGCGGCGGCAAAATTCTTCGGCGGGCTTCCGTTTCTTAGTGAATAACGAAGCGGACAGGCCCATCGAACCTTGATTCGCCATCCGTAGGCCATCTTCAAAACCCTCCGCTATTGCCACCGGCAAAATTGGCAGAAACAGTTCTTCGCTAAAAACGGCCATCGTTTCGCTTACTTTCGTTAAAACAGTTGGCTCGAAGAAATACCCCTTTCGCTTTCCATCCGTTCTCCATTCCTTGCCACCGCACGCCACACACGCGCCGTCCGTTACAGCGGTTTTGATCGCTTTGCGAGCTGCCACCAGTCGGTTCTTGGAGATCAACGCTCCCACGTCAGAACGTTTGAGATGACCAGGGCCAACGACCAAGCGATTTACTTTCTTCACCAGCAATTCGCAAAAGACATTTGCAACAGACGACTCCACAATCACGCGCCCCGTTCCCGTACACCATTGCCCCGCGCAGCTAAACCCCGCGACCAACGCAGCGTCCGTGGCAGCTTCCAAATCCGCATCCGCCAAAACGAGAAGCGAATTCTTCCCTCCCATTTCAAGCTGCAATCGAACATCTCGACCCGCCACCATTCGCGCGAGCAGCAATCCGTTATCATTCGATCCGGTAAACGAAATACCGCGCAGCGCTTCATGCTCGGCGATCGCTCGTCCAACCGTCGTGCCGCGGCCTAAAACCAGGTTGACCACGCCCGAAGGCAACCCTTGCTTCGCAAGAATCGCTATCCACTCGCAAGCCACTCCAGATGTCAATTCGGAGGGCTTCACGACCACTGTGTTGCCAAAGGCCAAAGCCGGGATCAGTTTTCGCGCAATCGTGGCCAATGGAAAATTCCATGGAGTTATCAACGCATAAACTCCCACTGGCTCCGGACGCAACGCGGTTGAAATCGAACCTCCTCTCCGACGCGCCCGAACTCGAAGCGCTTTTCGAGCATCGTCTAAATGATGTCGCCCATCGCCCAAAGCGGCTGCCACTTCGGAGCGAGATTCGCCAAGCGTTTTTCCATTCTCCGCAGTAATCAGTTTTTCGATACTTTTCGAGCTTCGTTCCAAAGCGTCCAGCGATTCGTTTAGAAATTCGATGCGCTCACCTGCTGGCGTGTTCGACCAATTCGGGAATGCCTCAGCCGCGCAATCCATCGCCCGTCGCGCGTCGCCCGGACTCGCTGCGCAATACCGAGTCGCAATCTGGTCGATTCGCCCAGGGTTTTCGCGAACAACAACGCGGCCCGATTGAGGCAACCAC
>JAJFLS010000772.1 GCA_021772595.1 Opitutales bacterium | reverse complement strand
GTCATCCGCAACCAGTATTCGAACACCGTTTTCGACTCTTGAAGCATCCGAGTGATTCTTGTCCTCCAGTCCTTTGACCACTCGCTTTTCGCTGATATCCAATCCGCTCAATCGAGCGGTGGTTCGCAATAGTGCAAACTGGCGGGCAGGCTTAGCGAGGCAATCGCTGAAAGCGTTTCCGCGGAAGCTTGAAACCACGTCCATTCTCATCACCGATGACATCACAACGACGGGAAGCTTCGAGCAGCCATTCATGACGCGTACTCTTTCCTTGAAGCTGTGTCCGTTCATATCCGGAAGCTCGTATTCAAGCCAAACCGCATCGACCCCCGGATGGCGACTCTCAACCATTCTCAATGCTTCTTCCCCTGAAGAGACGATGGAAGAGATCATCCCCGCTCGTTCCGTAAGCTCGCACAACGCATTCGCGATCGCCTCGTTCCCCTCGACTATCAGAACGCGCCTCCCTCTCAATAGCTCGAATTCGGAGTCGCTCTGATCTGCTCTTCCATCCACAGGTATTCGGAGCGTGAACTGGAAAACGCTGCCCATGTTCAGCTCGCTTCGAACATCTATTTCTCCACCCATTAGTCGCACCAAGTTTCGGCAAATAGTCAGGCCCAGACCTGTGCCACCGTACTTGCGAGCAGTTGTAGCGTCCACTTGTGTGAATGCGTCAAACAGGCTATCTAGCTTTGTCTTCGGAATCCCGATACCCGTATCCTCGACTTCGATACTAATGAATTCTTTCCCTTTGTCAGGAGCGGATTTAACGACAACGGTCACTTGCCCCTTTTCAGTGAACTTGAGAGAGTTGCCGAGCAGATTCACAATCACTTGCCGAATTCTCGTCGCATCACCAATGCGACGCATCGGAATGCCCTCTTCCTCGCGATAGATCAGATCAAGCCCCTTTTCATGAGCAGTGTACGCCAACAGCTCCAATACCTCCTCCAAGCAATCCCTCAGATCGAACGGATTCGTTTCGATGTCGAGCTTCCCCGCTTCGATTTTAGAGTAATCGAGAACGTCATTGATTACGGTCAGCAGCGACTCGCTCGAATTGCGAATCGTCCGAAGAAAAGACTCTTGATCGTGGTCCAAAACGGTATCGGCCAGCATCGAGCACATCCCCAGAACCCCATTCATCGGAGTCCTTATCTCATGCGACATATTCGCCAAAAACTCCGACTTAGCCGTGGTGGCCGCTCTCGCCTCCTCAGCTAAGCTCACCGACTGCTGCAACGCCTCCTTCAATTGGGCGTTCTTCTCCTCCAGGTCTTTCGATTGTCGCGAAACCTCCTTCGTGCGGAATTCCACCAATCGCATTAGCTCCTGATTGTGTTCCCGCAGCTTCCGGCTGCGGACCCGATACATCATGAGCGCAATGAAAACGAGACAAGCAACATAAAGCAAATAGGTATAGATCGAGGCGTAAAAGGGAGTCGCTATCGTGAAGGCGACCTCATCGACTGCGCCGATTTCGCCAAAGTCGTTTCTGCCGTAAACTTTGAATACGTATTTCCCAGACGGAAGATTCGTGTACTCCTTGTACCCGATTGACTCGAAATCGCTCCAGCCTTCATGATAGCCCTCCAGAAAAACGCGATACTTGTTCAATTCGGGCGTCTCGAAACTTCGTAACGCGTATTCGATTTTCAAGGATCTTTTGGAAAACGGAATCTTCAATTCGGAATCCGCTCCTCGAAATCGTCCGGCGTACAATCCACATTGCTCCTTAAGATCGGAAATGCGAGTGACCCGCGTGGTGATGGATCGAGTTTTTGAAGGCTCGAAACTGGGCCGAGTTCGAATGGCTCCGGATTTGTTCGCCACCCAGAGATACCCTCGGGAGTCGACAAAATGGGCCGTCGCCCTATGCTCCGAACCATTCGCTAGACGTTTGATTCCCTTGAAATAGTCTGCATAAGGCTGCCGCTTCAAGACTCCGCTGGTAGCATCTTCATTAACCCAGATTCTTCCATTCGAATCTCGTACCATGACTTCGAAGCTCGAGAGGAACTTATCACCGTAATCGGCGCTCCAGTCCACCAGCTTTCTGAATCGCCGATTCTCTTCATCGAATTCTAAAAGCTCCCCTTCGCCTGTCAGGACGACTAGCTTTCCATCCACTTCCAGAGGCCGGTTTCCAGTTTCCGACAAGCCATCATTCACGGTGTAGGTTTCATCGCGATTTCCCTCGAATCCCACAATCACGCGCAAAATCGATCCGCCTCCAAGCCCCATCCAGAGCGATCCCTCTCCATCCTGGATCATGCTGCCATTGAAGGCAGTCCCCTTGTAGTCGATTCCTTGGTACGTCCACTCTCCATCATCCCTCGAAAAGGAGTGAAGGCCCCTATCGTTTACGACAAAGACCGTATTCGGACGAATCTTCGACTTCGCAAGCAAGTAGCGGATTCCCCTCTGCCGATATTGAATTTCCCCATTCGCATAGAACGATAGCCCGCGGTAGCTCCCGAGCAGCAAACCCTCTTCGAACGCCAACAGTTTCGGCGTCGCCACAACCTGATTGATATTCTCGAAGTGAGCCCCCTCGATCGCAGGATTCTCCACGAAACGATAAACTCCCAAATGAGTTCCGAAGTAGACTTCACCATTCATCTCCTCAATGTCCAGCACCGCTCCTTCCAGACCTTGGTGATGATTGAAAATCGAAAGTGGCGTTTCGAGATCCACTCGAAAAATCCCGGAGGAATGCCCCAGCCAAAGCGTGCCGTCCCGAGCAACGAAGGAGCATTGCAATGACCGGATATTAATGGACCCCAATCTCGAAATCCGATACTCGATATCACCCTCAGCCGACACGATGATCACTCCATCCTGGTAGGTTATCACCGCAAATCTGCCATCCGCGAGCCGCTCTACACTCGACGCCGAATACTCCACCTTCTCGCCATCAAAGCGCATGTCGAACGGCTTGATGACCTCTCCGTCGAACTTCAACAATCCGCGATCGCCAGTCGCGAGCAGAACTGCATTCTCACTAAGCCTCGCGAAGTTATGAACCATAGAAGGAATCTCTCCCTCGGGTTCGATCCAATCGAAACCGCCATCCTTGCTCAAGCGCCCAAACTTCGGGCGACTCGTGTAGAAATGATACTGCCCATCTAGCTTGAACAGATTCTTGGGCTTGGACTGCTTGCTATCGCTCCAGAATTTCAGCGATTCTCCCGGCTTCCAAGCGAGAACTTCTTTCCCCGCAGTGAGGAGCAAGTAACCCTCTTCATCGAAAAAATGCGGCACCCAGTCAGTCGACTCCCGGTATCGGCTCGGCAATTGCGGCAATAGAGAGCGGTAAACCCAAGCGCCTTCATCATCGATTTTCAACACTCCAAAATCCTGCCTAAAGCCAATGAAAACCTCGCCATCGCCTCCAAGAACGACCCCTCGAAACTCGTCCGACGGCAAGCCTTCGATATTGTCCCAACTCTCTCCGTCGCCATAAGCGATACCGCCTTCGTGGATCGTGTAGATCCGACCGTACGCATCCTCTTTTATCGCGCTATATTCTTTCGCTCCAAAGATCGACTTCGACGGCACATGGCTAACCAAAGGAGAACCCACACCATCATAGCCATGCGCCAATAAGGAGCATGCTATGAAACCTGACGCGCAGGCGAATCGCATAATGGGATGATTACTGAGGTTCACGGGAGCTGAGTTGCGGGTCTTTATCGAATCGTCGCAGGCACATTCCTACTTAATCATTGAGACGCAAACAGGGGGCTAGAGCCTCGAATACCCAGCTAAGTAATGCCTTTTTTACGGACGCCTTCAGCAATTCGTCATGCCTGAGGGGACACAACGTTGAACCGCCGTATTCGGAAATTACTGACGCTATTAAAAGTCGCACCTATTGGACAACTGCACACCACCATATGACTCCCCCGCAACAGCCTATTTTTATTACTAGCATCAACTAGTTTCAGTAATGCTTTCCCTTATAATAATAATTTGCGTCACCTACCCCTAAGCCTCTAGCTATGTGCCGCAACTGCTCCCATTGACTTTCACGCGTTCACGCTGGCGATTGCGACGACATCCTATCATCCACCGAAATTCGTCGCCAAACCAAGTCTGTCATAACCGATTTTAGCCTCGAACCGCGCCTCAGTCGGGTCTTAGATAACGTCCAACCAAGCGACCGTGACCGTTCCTCTAACCATCACGCTTGGGACAATCGAAATACGCGACCCGAACTCATGAAAGCGCTAGTAAAAACCCAATCCCAACGCGGCCTCACCCTCCAGGACGTTCCCGAGCCCGAGACCGGCATCAACGACGTGTTGATCCGAGTGAATCGCACCGGAATCTGCGGCACCGATCTGCACATCTACCAATGGGATGAATGGGCCCGCAAAACAATCCCCGTTCCCATGGTCGTAGGCCACGAATTCGTCGGGGAGATCGTATCTGTCGGCGACAATGTAGTCGATTTCAAGCCCGGCGATGTCGTCAGCGGCGAAGGCCACGTCGTCTGCGGACGGTGCCGGAACTGCATGGCGGGACGCCGCCATCTATGCGCCGACACGCAAGGCATCGGAGTCAATCGCCCGGGAGCCTTCGCCGAATACCTCGCCTTGCCGATGACCAATGTCTGGCATCACGCCCCCGATATTGACCTGGATGTCGCGTCGATTTTCGACCCCTTCGGCAACGCGGTCCACACCGCCCTTTCCTTCCCAACCTTGGGAGAAGACGTCCTAATCACCGGTGCGGGACCGATCGGCGTCATGGCCGCCGCAGTCGCTCGTCACGCCGGAGCCCGCCACGTCGTGGTAACCGACATCAACGAGTACCGTCTCGATCTCGCCCGAAAAATGGGCGCCACGCTCGCCATAAACGCCACCCAGCGCGATATTCGATCCGTCCAGGAGGAATTGGGCATGCTGGAAGGATTCGATGTGGGGCTGGAAATCTCGGGCAATCCCTCCGCATTTAACGAAATGATCGACAACATGTGCCACGGAGGAAAGATCGCCATGCTCGGAATTCCATCGCAAAGCATCGCCATCGACTGGAACCATGTCGTATTCAACATGCTTACCATAAAAGGTATTTACGGTCGCAGAATGTACGAAACCTGGTACCAGATGACCGTCATGCTCCAAAGCGGATTGGATATAAAGCCCGTCATCACGCATCGATTCGACTACACCGAATTCGAGAAAGCGTTCGAAATAATGGAAGCAGGTCAATCCGGAAAGATCATCCTCAACTGGCGTTAGCGGAACCGCAAATTCTTCCAAATGAATCCCGTATTCAAAAAACACCTGCAAGACCAACTCGCCGAAATCCGTCAAGCCGGTCTCTACAAATCCGAGCGAGCGATTTCCTCTGCTCAAGACGTCCACATCAAAGTGGGCGACACATCGAGCGCGCTCAACTTCTGCGCAAACAACTACCTCGGCCTCGCCCAACACCCCGCTGTCCGCGAAGCCGCCATCGAAGGTATCCGTAAATGGGGATACGGCCTTGCCTCAGTCCGATTCATTTGCGGCACGCAAACGCTCCACAAGCAGCTCGAAGAAACGCTAAGCGACTTTCTAAAAACCGAAGACACAATCCTCTACTCCTCCTGCTTCGACGCCAACGGCGGACTATTCGAAACGCTGCTCGGACCGGAAGACGCCGTCATTTCCGACGCCCTGAATCACGCCAGCATCATCGACGGTATTCGTCTTTGCAAAGCCCAACGATTCCGCTATATAAACAGCGACATGGACGACCTCGAATCGCAGCTTAAGCAAGCCAGCGGATGCCGCTTCAAACTCGTCGTCACCGACGGCGTTTTCTCCATGGACGGGCACATTGCCAACCTGCCGGGCATCTGCGATCTCGCCGACAAATACAATTGCCTCGTCATGATCGACGACTCCCACGCCGTCGGCTTCATGGGCAAGCACGGTCGCGGAACGCACGAACACCACGGCGTCGAAGACCGCATTGACATCATCACCGGCACGCTCGGTAAAGCGCTCGGCGGAGCCAGCGGAGGCTATACATCCGGAAGAAAAGAAATCGTCGAATTCCTCCGCCAAAGATCCCGACCCTATCTCTTCAGCAACACGCTCGCGCCCGCAATCGCCGCCGGTACCCTCGAAGTCCTCGGACTCCTCGGCAAGTCCACCGAACTTCGCGACCGCCTGGAATCCAACACCGCCCATTTCCGCGAAGCGATGAGCCAAGCGGGATTCAATCTCATAGATGGAACCCATCCCATCATCCCAATCATGATCGGCGACGCGAAACTCGCCAACGAACTCGCGAACCGGATGCTCGAAAAAGGAATCTACGTCATCGGATTCAGCTACCCCGTCGTACCCAAAAACCAAGCACGCATACGAGTGCAGATTTCCGCCGCCCACACGACTGAGGATCTCGACCTCGCCGTCGAAAAGTTCAAGGAAGCCGGAAAAGAACTCGGCCTTGTATAGGAGGTTAAATTGGCCCCATCGAGTGCAGGCGCCTACATTTAATCATGCTCGCCATTGACAGTGGATTTCGATTCACTCGCCAAATGATAAACAGAAGATCGTTCATCAAAAACGCCGCTTGCCTCGCCGGCGGCGTCAGCGCGGCCAACCTGGCATCCGCGGCGAACACCCTCCCCACCTCAACCGGCTCCTTCCGAAACTCCATCGGCGTCTCAACCTACTCCTTTTGGGGATTCCGCCGTCACGAGTTTCGATCCATCGAGAAATGCCTAGAACTCGCCGCCGACATGGGCTTCGACGGCGTCGAGATTCTTCAACGCCAGATGGAAGACGAGTCCAACACGGTCCTCCAACGTATCAAGCAGAGAGCATTCACGCTCGGGCTCGATCTAATGGGCTTTTCAACTCACCAAGGATTTCTCTCGCCAGACAAAGCGAAGCGACAAGCGAACATCGATCTATCCCTTTCCCAAATCGAAAAGGCCTACCGCCTCGGGATACCGACCTTGCGAATAAACACAGGCACATGGGGCACATCGAAAAACTTCGACGATCTCATGGCGCACAAAGGCATCGAAAAACCCATCGATGGCTATACCGACGATGACGGATTCGAGTGGGTTATCGACGCAATGGAAAAGCTGATACCGAAGGCCGAAGCATCCGGCGTTACCTTAGGTCTCGAAAATCACTGGGGGCTGGGCCGCACGCCCGAAGGCGTGGAGCGGATCGTCAAAGCAATCGACTCCCCATGGCTCCAAGTCACCCTCGACACCGGCAATTTCCTCGAGCATCCCTACGAAAAGCTCACCCAGCTCGCTCCGAAAACCGTTCTCCTGCAAACCAAAACCTACTACGGCGGCGGCACCTGGTACACTCTCGACCTCGACTATGGCCGCATCGCCACAATCATGAAAGACGCGGGCTTTCGCGGATACGTCTCGCTCGAGTTCGAAGGCAAAGAAGACCCGCTCACCGCGATTCCAAAAAGCCTAGAAATGCTAAGAAAGCATTTCTAGGCTACAGGCCGCTTACTCGTTTATCCAAAAAAAAGGCCATCGTATCCGATGGCCTTAGAAATGATTGATTTGCTGCTTAAACTACTTCGCAGTGATCACGCCTTTCATCAAGGCATAGTGACCTGGGAAAGAGCAAATAAACGGGTACTCTCCCGCTGCATCGAGCTTGAAAGTGATCGTATCCGTTTCGCCAGGACCCAGCAGTTTCGTGTGTGCGATGATTAGGCCGGCATTAGCATCGTCCTGCGGGATGTATTCGTTTGCCGCAGCCGCAACCGACGCGCCGCCAAATGACATCACATTCGATCCCGGCTTCAACACAACAACGTTATGTCCCATAGCCGCTTTCGGCAGAGATCCCTTGTTAGTGAATACCAGCGTTATCTCTGCTCCCACTGGAACTTCGAACGCCTTGACATCAAACTGCATCGTGTCGTTTCCAGACAATTCAAGCGTCGTTCCCGCCTGAGCAACAGACGCGAGCCCCGAAAAGCTCAATGCAGAAATTAAGAGTATAGCGAATTTCGTTTTCATTTTATGATCAATTAGATTTCTTCTCCAAGAACGGCAAACAATGGTCAGGCCTTGAGAACCTTCAATCAATAAATTGTTCCAATCGACCGATTCCTACAACTTCTTGACCCACTGGGAGTTAATTTGTCCATTACTATAACTGACGCTAATTCCAATCATCAGCAACCGTGCTTTAGAGCTCGTAATCACTCAACGACCACACAATAAACCGAGTTTTTAATACATGAAAACTCTCTACCCGCTAATCGCATTGTCCGCGCTATTCCTAGAAAATCTTATGGGAGACTCGATTTACGACATAACCGTAGACACCATCGACGGCGAATCTCAAACGTTGGAAGACTACGCAGGCAAAGTCCTTCTTATCGTGAACGTCGCCTCGAAATGCGGCTTCACCGGCCAATACGAGAACCTCGAATCTTTGTATCAAGATAATAAAGACAAAGGCCTCGTCGTCCTCGGATTCCCCTGCAATCAATTCCTACGCCAAGAACCCGGTACCGATGAAGAGATCAAATCGTTTTGCGCCTTGGAATACGGAGTCAGTTTTCCGATGTTCTCGAAGATCAATGTGAACGGGAAAAACCAGCATCCGCTCTACGCCGCGCTCACCGGAAAAGACTCTCCCTTCCCCGGAAGGATCAGCTGGAATTTCAACAAGTTTCTCGTCTCTCGCGAAGGCGTCATCCTGGCTCGATTCGGCAGCCGTGCGAATCCAGAGTCCAAAGAAATCATAGCCGCAATCGAGAACGCTTTATAAAGCCGAAACGAAAGCAGCGTAGCGTCTACAGAGAAGGAACTTTTTACCCGAAAGAATGTCCGGAAGCGAAGCCCCCTCTCGCTATGAAAAACGCGCTTCTCTGTTTACTAGCATTCTCGATTTCTCCCACTGTCGCAGTAGCAGTTGAACTAGCGGATCATCCAGGCCCATCCGCTCCACCCATTCGCAACCCTGCCCTCTACCACTACGACAAATTGCAAAGCGCTCTGTCGAAGGGAAACACCAAGCTTGCTCGGACGCACGCGAAACTGCGAACCCAGCATCTTACCTTGTCATATCGTTTCCAAAGTTCTTTCCAATCTACAGCGAGATCGAACGGCGAGAAGATCATTTTGGACAAGCCCACTGAAACGAAACTCCAAGCTCCGGCCATTCGAATTCCGATCGTTAGAATTCCGGCCATTCGAGTCCAAGCCGACCAAGCGATCGAAGAAGAGATGGAGCGAATCGTAGAAGAGAGCATTCAAGGATTTCTGGACTTACCCAAAGTCGACGGCCCCTAGTCAAATCGGAACGCCGCAAATACCCTCCGACCACTCAACCTATCCGGACCGTTTAAATTACAACGTTGTAAATTAAACGGTCGGAGCGCGAATCGAGGCTGTTCCTAGCATTAGCGGCGGGTGCCAGAGAAAGACCCCAGAGATGCCAACTCTGAATTTTATAGACTTCCGAGCCTCAATTTAGGAAAACCCACCGCTTCGAGACGCGCGGCCTGATCGGCAACTGTCTCCAATCAGCAGATTCCTAAATTTATGAACGAAGGCAAACGACCTGTCCTCCTAGTCATCCGCGATGGCTGGGGCTCCAACCACAATCCCGAGCACGACGCGTTCAACGCAGTCAAACTAGCCGACACTCCTGTCTCGGACAATCTCACGAAATCCTGGCCTCGAACCGAGCTCGGCGCCTGCGGGCTCGACGTCGGCGTCCCGGCGGGCGTAATGGGCAATAGCGAAGTCGGCCACCAGAACATCGGCGCTGGTCGCATCGTTGATCAGGAAATCGTTCGCATCAACAAAGCCTTCAAAACTGGGAGTATCCGAGGCAACGAAGCCCTCGAAGGCGCATTCGCCAAAGCCAAAGCCGGCGGCAAGCTCCACTACATGGGCATCGCCTCCGACGCCGGTGTCCACGGATTGCTCGACCACCTCTACGGCTTGCTCGAAGAAGCCAAATTCGCCGGCGTCGAGCAAGTCTACATTCACGCCTTCACCGACGGTCGGGACACTCCGCCTCAAAGCGGCCAAGGCTACATCGATCAGATAGAAGCGAAATGCGCCGAACTCGGTATCGGAAAAATCGCCTCGGTGTGCGGACGCTTCTGGTGCATGGACCGTGACAATCGCTGGGAACGCGTATCCAAAGCCTACAACATGCTGACCGGCAAAAGCGCCGAAAAATCAGCCCAAAGCGCCGGCCAGGCGATCGCCGACTACTACGCTAATCCTACCGACAGTTCCACCACCGGAGACGAATTCACACCACCCACCTGGATCACAGACGCCAGCGGTGACCCGATCGCAACCATCGGAAATGGCGATGCTGTAGTTTTTTATAACTACAGAGGCGATCGTCCTCGCGAGATCACCCGCGCTTTCATCGAAGACGATTTCGCCGATTTCGACCGAGGCGAAAAGCTAGACCTCTACTACACCGCCATGACCGAATGGAAAAAAGGCATGTGCGAAAACGTCGTCTTCTACAAGCCCGCCAAGATGCCCAACATTCTCGGCAGCTATATCGCCGACAAAGGCCTGAAGCAGTTCCGTTGCGCCGAAACCGAAAAGTACCCGCACGTCACTTTCTTCTTCAACGACTACTCGGAAGAACCCTTCGACGGCGAAGATCGTGGCATGGCGAAAAGCCCCCAAGTCAACACCTACGATTTGGCCCCCGAAATGTCCGCCGAAGAAGTCAAGGAGCTCACTAAGAACGCGATCCTTTCAAACAAATACGCCTTCATCCTGGTCAACTTCGCCAACCCGGACATGGTCGGCCACACGGGCAACATCGAAGCCGTCAAAGCCGCATGTGTAAAAGTCGATAACTGCATCGGCGAACTGCTCGAAGCGATCGATACCGTTGACGGCGCCGCACTCGTCACAGCCGACCACGGCAACAGCGATCAGATGTGGGACCCAACCGTCGACGGTCCCCATACTGCGCATACACTCAACCCGGTCGAAATTGTCCTCTACGGCAAGGACTGCGAAAACCTGAAACTCGTCCAAGACAAACGCCGACTCGCCGACATCGCCCCCACCGTACTCAAACTCATGGGCCTTGAGCAACCCGCCGAAATGACCGGAACCTGCCTCATCGATGAATAGGAAATCAACCGCGACACCTCGGCATCTGGAACTGTAGACGCGATCGCTGATCGCGTACGCGACCAACGGTCATGTCTACAAAGTACTTACGCTCTTCAGAGAACGCTTTCCATTTCGTTTCTTACGGCCCGTATCCGTATTCGCTATACGCGTGTTCCGGAATGACCACTTCATAACGAGCCTGCAAGAACTCAGCGATATCAATCATCTGATCCACTGTCATATCGCTCGTGAAGTCCGGCATCAGAGACTTTCCTTCCGCATCGGTGAACTTCTCGCGATACTGAGCTTTAATAACATGGGACGGATTGATAATCGACGTGACCAGCTGACCATAAGTCTTAACGCGCGTCACTTCTCCGCCTAGAACTACATGGATCTCACGCGGCACAGTCGTCTCTGGCATCAGATCTTCATCAACCACCGAGTGGCAGCGGATACAGCCAAGATCCACAAACGCTGTCTTACCCTTCCAGATACTGCCTTCCGGTAAACGGAAACCCATGGGCGACTTTTCGCTCATCGGGCAACCCGTTATCAGAACCATCGCTCCTACACACGCCACGCATATCGATACTATTTTCTTATTCAATTTTCTCATTGCACGAGCCTCCTTTCGTTGAATTAAAGATTAATCTATCTTAGGTGTATAGCAAGCTCGTTTTTGCTTTGAAGCATCATTTTATGACGATCGCTATACGAATTCATGAAAGCGAATTGCATTAGCGACCACAACGGTCTACGCACTTTAATCACACTCTAACTTATAATCACATGTATCGCAT
>JAJFLS010000771.1 GCA_021772595.1 Opitutales bacterium | reverse complement strand
GACGAAGAGGGCCTGGTCGCGCAAGGTTTCGCCGTCGAGACGATAGCGAGGGCCGCGGGCGAGGAACCGGTTTTCCGGGTCGATCTCGCGCTTCTCCTTGCTGATCTTGGAGTCTTGTTTGTATACTGCGGAGGTGACGATTTGCTTAGTGAACGCTTTCATGTTCCAGCCGTTTTTCCGGAAGTCGATAGCGAGCCAATCGAGAAGCTCGGGATGGGTGGGATTCTCGCCCATCACGCCGAAGTCCTCGGATGTCTTAACGAGTCCCGTGCCGAACAGATTCTGCCAGATGCGGTTGACTGTTACGCGAGCGGTGAGCGGATTGTCGGCATCTACGAGCCAGTTGGCGAGACTGAGGCGATTTCTCGGAGCGGTTTCAGGCAAGGAGCCAAGCGATTTTGGAAGCTGCGGGAAGACCTTGTCGCGCTTCTTGTCGTATTCGCCGCGTTCGAGAATGAAGGCGAAGGCGTCTTCGTCTTTTTCTTTCATGGCGAGTGATACGATCGATTGGTCGTAATAGAATCTGTATTCGGATTCCAGAGACGCGTAAAGCTGCTTCGTCTTGCTGTGTTCGGGATCGAGCATATCGAAATAGTAGGCTTCGAGCTCGTTGGCCTCGCGCTTGCTTCGCTCGTCTTCCGTTTTGTTGAAAGTCTTTTTCAGTTTCTCGGACCTGCCGAGATGGTCGAGACTGTAGGGGAGAACTGTGGTGTCGAAGAAGTCGATTTTCGAAACGAGTCCATTGAGCGTTTCGTCACCTTCAGAGGCGTCATGTATTCTCAGCGGAGCGTCGTTATAGAAGGAGCCTCCTAGCTGATCTATTACGAGGCCTTTGCTGACAATCTGCCGACGTGGAGAGCCGATACTAATTCCCGAGGCTTTTCCCGATCCATCATACGATATGGAAATGGCCGAATTTCCACCTCGAGAAGGGCTCCCCGCTCTTCGATTGTTCTGAGTGGTAATTGAAATGAGGTTACGATCCTTGAGCGAATGAATGAGCTCGAATCGTAATCTGTATCGTTCGCGTTGGTCTTGAGTTCCGTTGAGTATCGAGACACGCCAGCCGCGGTCCCCATCGAATTTTGAGAGGATCGTGTGGGCATCTTCTGTTATACTCTTTGGCGTCTTGTAGCTGAACGTGATTGTGAACGCTTCGTTTTCGCCAGCTTGGTTGTACCGGTTTGGCAGTTCGATGGAATCGCCCGTCTCGAAGGTCAAATCGGCTTTTGGAGCTGAATCGGAATTCTCGGTGTCGGCGGGCAAGAGCGATAGATCTGCGTTTAAGAAATCTGCAGGGAATTGGGGGTTGTCCGACGCGAGCCAATCTTTGTGTTTAGATTTCCGGTCCTCTTTCAGCTTTTCAAGCTGTTTGCCCAGGGATTCGTATCGGGGACTTATGCGATTCCAATCTTGGACATGCTGGCTTTTAGGAATAACGACTATTGGCTTTGTGTCCTTGGCGTTGCCGTCCATGATCGGGCCGTCGATGTTATTGAAGAACGCGGCGAACTGGTAGAAATCGGTCTGGGTGAGAGGATCGAATTTATGGTCGTGGCAAGAGGCGCAGCCCATGGTCAGACCCATGAAAACCGTCGCCGTGGTTTCGACGCGGTCTTTGGCGTAAACTGCGCGGTATTCTTCATCGATGGCGCCGCCTTCGCTGGTTGTCGGGTTGCAGCGATTGAAGCCTGTGGCGATGCGCTGTTCCGGGGTTGGGTTGGGGAGGAGGTCGCCGGCGATCTGCTCGACTACGAACGCGTCGAAAGGCTTATTATCGTTGAATGCGTTGACGACCCAATCGCGATAGGGCCAGATCTCGCGATAGTTGTCGAGGTGGAGGCCGTGGGTGTCGGAATAGCGCGCGGCGTCGAGCCAGAAGCGGGCCTGATGTTCGCCGTAGGCGGGACTGTCAAGGAGGCGATCGACGAGCTTTTCGTAGGCGTCGGGCGAAGTGTCGGCGGCGAATTGGTCAACCTCCTCTGGGGAAAGCGGCAAGCCGGTCAGGTCGAGCGAAAGGCGTCGGGCGAGAGTCGGCCGATCAGCTTCTTGATTCGGGCTCAGCTCTAGCTCGTCCATTTTCGCGAGAAGGAAGGCGTCGATGGGGCCGTTCCCCCAAGTCGAGTTCGGGGGCGTGATCGCTTCGGGTTTGATGAAAGCCCAGTGCGCTTCCCATTTGGCGCCTTCTTCAATCCACTGGCCGACGAGATCCTTTTGGGATTCAGTAAGGCTCTTGTGGGTTTCGGGCGGCGGCATGATATCGCTTTTCAGCGGACTCATGATGCGCTGGTAAATTGGGCTGCTTTCGGGGTCGCCTCGAACGATTGCGGGTTCGAATTCGCCGTGCGCGACAAACGCGTTCGCCTCGATGTCGAGTCGCAATTCCGCTTCGCGGGCGTTGGCGTCTGGACCGTGGCATTGGAAGCAGTTGTCGGAGAGAATCGGGCGGATGTCGCGATTGAAGCTGACTTTATCCTGACCGGATTGCGGCGTTATCACGGCGAAATTCGTAGGCGGGCGCTTGAGGTTTCCGGAATCGGGGAAGTCTGCTTTGTCGTAGGCTTCTTGAGGAGACAGGCCGTTTTCGCTGCTGGCTACGAGTCCTGAGTGATCGGACTGTGTCGAGAAATTTAAAACAGTGATCACGCCGACGAAGCTGATCGCGGAGGCGGCGGCGACGATCCCAATGTAGGACGGGAAACGGCGAATCTTCGTTTGCGAAGCCTCGCTGGAATCGAGATCTCCGGAGTCGTCCAGATCGATGGGGGCTTCCGCTTTGAGGCTGTCCTTAATGGAGGGATCCATCGTAAGACGCGCGTGGAGCTGGCATTGCTCGGCGTAGGCGCGTCGGGCCTCGGGATCGTTTTCGAGAAGAGTCTGGAGGCGCTTGGCGTCGCTGCCGGTCAGGCGGTCTTCCAGCATTAAGTCGATTAGTTTTTGCAGCTCATTCATGAGTTTCTGTCTCCTGTTCGGTCATGCATTGAAAAAGGGCTTTGCGGGCTCTGAAAAGTATTTGGGCGACGTGGTTGGTCTTCAGGCTCCGTTCGGATGCGATTTGTTTGATCGACTGGTTTTCGTAGTAAAAGGCGCTAACGATAGCGCGTGTTTTGTCCTGGAGTTGAGAGAGGCAGCGTTCGAGTCGGGTGAGTTTTCCTTCCAGGCGAGTGTCGGTGGATTCAGCCTCGTCGGCGATGTTCTGGAGTAGTTCGCTGTTGAAGGAGATTTTGGAGCGTTTTCGTTTCTGGAGAAACGAGAGACTCTGGAAATAGGCGATCTTGAACGCCCACGCGTCGAATTTGTTCGGGCGTTTGAATTCTCCTATCTTGTTGAGGATGACTTGGTTGCTCTCCTGGAGGACGTCCTTGGCATCGGTGGGGCTAGCGGTCAGCGAGAGAATGTAGCCAAAAAGCCGGGGTTGAAGTCGCTCGAGGAGCTCTTCGTGGAAAATGATTGGCTGGGCGTTATCGTTCACGGATTTCGGGGTGTTTTGGACGGCGAGATTTGACGGGGCTTCGATCTATATATGCAAGGTCTGTGAAATATTACAGAAAAAGTGGAAAAAAGAGAGCTTTGTAAGCTTTTATTGAGAGGCCCGGGTCTGTTTCATTTCGTCGCGCTGTAGCCGCGATCGCTGATCATTGACGTCAAACTAAGGCGCTTTGAAATGTAGGAGCCTGCTTGCAGGCGATTTTCTTCTTTCGTCGCCAAGGGGAGAATCGCCTGCAAGCAGGCTCCTACACTTCGGCAATCCCTCGATCTTCTCTTAAGTTGACGTCGCTGATCGCGGTCGGAGGGCGAGGCTTGGTGGTGTTCGGAACGTCGCAGACATCGCGCTACGGATTTTGGTGTCGCGAGGTGTCGTTTTCGTTGGCAGGGTTTCTTTTGGGCCTATTGGCTTTGACATGGACTATCCCGTTTACCCCATTTCGGAATCTGGACGCCGTCTGGATCGACGCTCGTTTATCTTGGGAACTAGTTCGCTCGCCGCCGCAGCTATGTGGCGACTCGAGCGGTAGGCGCGGTGAAGCGCTTGCTCCAGAGGTCTTTACTCCCTTCGGGTAAATATCTCGAAGCTTGCCGAAGGGCTTCGTCGCTACCTGAGAATACCTCAGTGCTTGCCCCGGGGACCCTTTATTTAGAGAGGCTGAAGGGCCTCAAGAGAATGTGGCATTATTCCTGTAGTTTCCGATACCATCCAAATATTCAAAGAACAGGGCACCTACTCTGAATCCTGCTCGGTTTCTGGAGCAATATAGTTGGGCGCTCCCATAATACGAACATCTGACATCTTAACTATGCGCTTATCTCCTCTGCCATCGCAAACCAAACGTATCCATGATGTGCTTGTATCCGGAATATTGTAGCTTTCCAAATCCGAGTTTTCACCACTCGATCTCCTATGGATGATAGGTCTCCATTTCGCGCCATCTTCAGAAGCTTCCACTATAAATCGACTGCGTCCGTCCGGCTCGTTTCCCCAGGCGATCTGAACTTCCCTGACGAGGCTATTCGATTCGAGTTCCAAGCGTATCCAGGCTCGCCCTCGGGCTCCCCAGAAGCTTTCGGGGTTATCGTCTGTGGCGTTGCGCGGCAAGTTTCCATTATCGACTCGGGCGTCTACATTGATGACCTTGATCTCCTCACCGCCAATGCCATCGTCGACCACTTTGTCATAATTCCGCTTTTGCTCCTGATGGGGTTTCAGCTTCGCCTTTCGTTCCAACAAAGGCAGCAAAAGTTCGTTGATATTCTCGCTTGGATATAACAAGTCGACCGAAACGAAGTCTATTTGTTTTTCAACGGATATATTCTTAGTCAACAAGGAAACCCTTTCATCTCCAATTTCCGTGAATGAAGCGAGAGCGATCATGCCTCGGATAATTCGATATAGCTGATCGGATACATCTTCTCCTTCCGTGGATAGAATTAAATGCGAATGCAAGATTTCATCCTTTTCGCCTATCGCAAGCTGACCACCAGTGGCTTTTTGGAGCACGCGAGCTTGCGGAGGCATCGCATCGAATTCGTTCATGCCATTGGCGGTGGCAATGAAAAAGAATCCCTCCTCATTCGACAGCGCGATATCCGAACCAGCAGCATTCATGTTATCGGTTTTGCCATCGATTACGGCTATTGCTTGTTCGATCTGCTCGAATGATCTGCTGAGAAGCGCCGTATTGTCTGATGGAAAGGACAGGTGAAGCTCTCTACCAATAAGGTAGGTAGGGTAGGGCAATCCCTCTACTTCCTTGAAGTCTTCATGCTCATCCACGAACATGCCGGCGTTGAGGAGAGCCTCGGTAATCGATCTTAGCTTCTCGCCGGATTTGACAATCAGGACGCTGTGGTTTTCAGGATTCTCACTGAACGTAGTACTGTATGCGGTCAACGAGTACAGCTCGTCCAAAAGAGAATCGATATCCATACCGATTGGCGAGTCGTTCGCTTTGGCTAATTCCGCAAGCGCGAATGTTAGCATAGTATCCCCAATGTACGAGTCCTTGAGAGCCTCCACGTCGAGATGAATCAGCCATTTGGCATCGTGAGAAATATTCGATTTTTCAAGGGATTCCGCAATCGAAAGCGTCCCTAAGGCCAATGCTGGTATGATGAATTTCGCTAGTTTCATGATTTTCATTTTGTTATACCCCTTGGTTCACTTTGCAGGCCTGTAAGGTTACAGAGGAGGCGCATTTTATTTTGAGACTATCGAAAAATCTCCGCCGGAAGAACCTCATCCTTCCTTCTCATCGCCGATACGGTACTGCTTGCGAGAGAAGACTATGCATGCCGCAAGCAATCCGATTGAAGCGATCGAAATACATCCCATGGCGCCTAGCATAAGGCTGCTGGCATCGCCTGGAACTCCGACGGCCGATAGGTCTCCCATCATCGTTCGTACATGATGGGAGACGGAGATTTTGTTCAAATTCAGCGGTACTTGGCTAATGCCAATCTCCACGATCACTCCATAAATCACGCCAAGAATCATATATTTCCCAGTGATAACGCCGAGCAGCATTGCGAGCGCGGAATAGGCAAGTATGGCGAAGAATTCAACTGCAAGGATGCGTGGCAGCATTGAAACGATTTCAGGAACATTCAAATACAGTCCAACCAGATGAATCACTATCGTGAAAGCGTATACTTTGAATACGGTCACGACTACGGAACTGAAAAACTCAGCAATAACGAGGTGGCTCTTCTTCGCTGATCGCGTCCATAGATACTCTATGGTGTAGTCCTTGATTTCGTTCCTCAAACTGCCTCCCGCAGAGGCGAGGCAAATAAGCGGCACTATCTTAAGGACAAATAGGCTGAACATCCAAATATTGAATCGATCGTAGCTGTTGGCTTTAACCAAAAACAGCGTGACAGCCGCCAACGCTAGCGCTACGATCAGGAACGTCATGAGCGATTTCGCGCTCAGCGCGCTGCGAATTCTCAGGTATCCAATTCCTAGAAAGGCGGCGCGTAGACCTGCTTGGGTTCTTTTGAGTTCGCTTTGCTCGGCCATCGTCGTATCCGATTTTTCAATAATAGCCGTATTCATTGGGCGATCTTCTCGAATATGCTGGTTAGCGTTTGGCTCTTGTTTTGGATGTCGTATATTTCAATGTCGCAGTCCGAAAGATAGCTGGGCCAATTCTCATAGAAATCCTTAGGATTCTTGAGCCAAAGGATCAGTTCGTCCTCTTCGATGAGATAGCCTTTGAGCGTATCTAGGTTTATGAGATAACTAGCG
>JAJFLS010000078.1 GCA_021772595.1 Opitutales bacterium | reverse complement strand
ATTCGCTTCGAGAACGCTCACTCGACTCCGCTGTGCACGCCGAGTCGAGTGAACCTGATGTCGGGGAAATCCAATGTATTCAATTACCAGGATTTCGGCCTCTACCCGAAAGGCGAGCCGACCTTCGCGAATCACTTCAAGCGATTTGGCTACGAGACGGCAGTCGCTGGGAAATGGCAATTGCTAAACGACAATGGAGGAACGAGCCCGGGCGAGGCGGGCTTCGATAGCTATTGCTTGTGGAACACGCCGCTCACGGAGCGCGCGCGCTATTGGGATCCGTCCCTTGAGCGTAATGGAGAAATAATGACGCTTCCGGAAGGAGCTTACGGCCCCGACGTCTGTACGGACTTTCTCATAGACTTCATCGAATCCAGCGCGAAAGCCGGGAAACCGTTTCTCGCCTACTATCCGATGATCCTGGTGCACAATCCCTTCCCGCCCGCGCCCAATAGCGCGAGTCGCGAGGAGACCGACAATAAAAAGAACTTCGTCGACATGGTGAACTACATGGACGCGCTCGTCGGCAAGCTCGTCGACACGCTAGAAGCGAACGGGCTGCGAGAGAATACACTCGTTCTGTTCACCGGCGACAACGGGACCAACGATGTGCTTCATTCCGAATTTGGCGGGGAGCAAGTCCGGGGAGGCAAAGGATACACCCGCGACCACGGGACGCATGTCCCTTTGATCGCCAACTGGCCCGGCCGAATTCCTGCCGGACAGTTAAATGACGATCTGATCGGCTTTTCCGATTTCTTCCCTACGATGATCGAAGCGGCAGGCTTAGAGCCAAAGAAAATCGCCGATGGCGACGGATGGAGCTATTGGCCTCAATGTCTCGGAAAGAAAGGCCGGAAGCGGGAGTGGATTTACGGATACTATTTCCCCAGGCCGTATGCGAAAACCTTCGACGACAAATACAATCACTGGGAAGTCCGATACGCTCGCGACAAACGCTACAAGCTGTACGATAACGGTGATCTATACGACACGATCGACGACGTGCTCGAAAAAAAGGCCATCGACTTCGAGCGCGCGAACGCCGCCGCCAGACGTTCCAGGAAAGCGCTCCAAGCCGTTCTCGACTCGTATCCAAAAACCGGAGTCATGGTAGACTACTCGAACGTCAAAGGCGTCATGGGTCCGAAAATCAAGTAGCGAACGTGCACATTCAGGGTAGGGCGGCGCTCTTGACGGGACGTAACGCAGTGAAGACCGTTGCGCCGAACTGCGTCGGAAGATCAAAACCTCAAAAGTCTGCCACAGGCTACCGGCAGTGCCGCTTCGATTTCAAGGCTAAGCTTGTGATTGTCATGAGGCCTTCGACTTGCAACGGGTAGCCTGTTGGTAGCACCCGCTTGTTCTGCACTCCAGATGAGGCTCGGCTCTCGGTGCTCGTGATGAGCGTAGTGTCACGGGATATCTCCAGCGCACGATCAGGGGGCACGCGATGTGCCATCTGCGTGACAGGAAAACCGCGACCGATTCAGGTTGTGGCGATGAACCTGCGAAGCGTGAGGCGATCTGTCTGGGGCGCTTCATCTCGTCAAATCGTTGATCACAGTCTGCAGCTCCGGTTTGATGTTTGCGGGGGTGGTTCTGTGTATCCGGATATTATTACAATGATTAAACTGCAGGAAGGACTCCAATTCCTTGCGCAGGGCAAGGAAGAACGCATCGGTTTTCAAGACCCAGGGTTCCAATGCGAGATGATAAATATGCAGCAGTGATTTCTTCCTCTCGGCTTTGCAGTCCATTCGCGCGACCAATTTCCAATCCCATAAAATGGGCAGAGAGAAGTAGCCGTATCGGCGTTTTGCCTCGGGGACATAGCACTCAATTAGATATTCAAATCCGAACAACGCCTTCATGCGCTTGCGCTGGATGACCAGATTGTCGAAGGGCGAGAGTATTTTCAGCTTGCTGCGGGCCAGCGGTTTACTTAGCAGCTCCAGTGAAGCTGGTAACGCATAATAGGATTCACCGGCGGCACGAATATGTACCAACTCTCCGTCCGAAACCATGTCCTCCAAGGTCGCAGATACAAGTTGCTTTGTGTCTCTCAGTAAATAGGCGATTTCGGTAGACTGGCCCAATCCGTTTGCCCGCAGATATCGAGTAATAAGAAAACGGGCGTATTCCTCTGCATCAGGCTCGGTGGCATCAGTTCTTTCGGGCAATACCCGCTCGGTGAGATCATAAACCTTGTGGAAATTGACACGGCACGGCGCCATGAGGTCACCTTGCATAAACAGATATTCCAGGGCGCGTTTGGCGGGCTTGGTTTTCCATTCGCCGATCTTTTTACCGGTATGCTCAAAATCTTTGGCCATTAAAGGGCCTTCGGTGGCAATGCGCTTGAGTACCAACTTCATCAACCGCTCATCGCGCTCGTACCAGTGATCCTGATCACCCCTTGCGAGCGCATGTTTGCGAGGCAGACTGAACCGGTAGTCGCGCATTGGCAGATAGGCGGCCGCATGAGACCAGTATTCAAAAACTTGTTTATCGGAAATTAGCTGATCGAGTTGGGACGCTTTGTAGCGAGGATTGCGATTCCACAGGGTGTGGTGATGGGCGCGCTGAATGACGGAGATGGTATCGATCTGGATATAACCAAGGTGTTCGATCGCTGACAACGTGGCTGTAGTTGCACGACCGGCTTGCTTCATCGGTGGCACCCTCTGGGATAACAAGACCAGTTTCCTGGCTTGTTGAATGGAGAGTGATTCTTTCATCGGTCGAGGTTTTCTAAGAACGACTAGCTGGGGCAATGGCAGAGAAGTGTAACGGCCATTGTCTCAAGCGTCTCGTTCGACCTATATATATGGCAATTTTTGATTGGTTTATGTTAAGCGGTTAAAACTTTCCGTTGTCGTTTACCCATTGGCTGCGGGGTGGGACTTCATCGACTGTGTCCCAATGCTCCACGATTTTTCCATTGGCGATGCGGAATAGATCATAGTACGATACATGTGTTCCGTCGAGAGAACCTTCGGTTACGCAAAGCACAAAGCTTCCCTCTGCGAGCAGGCGATGGATCTTGTCGTATGTTCTTTGCTTGTCATTGAGTGAGAGCGCTTCACGCAGGGCTGCAAGACCGTCGGCCATACTATGATTATGCTCAATGTAACGTTCTGAATCGATGTAGCGATCCAGTCTATCCAATTGACCACTCACCAGAACCTCATCGACGAATGATCGGATGAGCGCTCGATTCTCTTCAGTCTTTGCGTGGTCTGTGACCTCCACTGTGCCGTCGAGCATAGTATGGCCGGAAAGGTTTGGCCTATTTGGCTTGAGCTGGAGATTGTCCCAGTGTTCGACGACTAGTCCCTTTTCAAATCGAAAGACTTCGAAGCCGACCTCTATCACGTTAAAGTCGTAATCGGTATGCGCGAAGACATAGTCGCCATCCTCAAAAACACGCACAATTTCGACGTGGGGGTTCGTTTTCGACAACCGCATGAAGAGCTCTGCCAAGCCGACGTTGCCCGTCCGAGTCAGTGGATTGTGTTGGATGTATTTGCTTTCGTTGACAACTGTGACGGACTGAGGGTCGCCTGTTTCGATGCCTTTAAGTAGTGTGCAGATTTGTTCTTTTTTCGACGGCATGGGAATACTCCTTTTATGGCTAACGTCAGAGCTGTGGCGGGAGCGTAGCGAGTTGCCTCGCACGGCTTGTTAAGTCTTTGTCTGCTTCTTCTCGATTTTGAGTATGTGGTCAGAAATCTTCTTAACCATGTTCGGCCCGAACCCCTTAATCTTGGACAGCGTTCCATCATCCAATGCTTCTTTCGTGCTAGCGAGGTCAACGATTCCAAGTTCTTCATAAAGCCGCCTAGCCATTTTCGGTCCTAATCCTCTAATCTCGGTGATCTCCAGGATGCTGGTAGGGACGACATCCTCTTTCAGGGCGCTGATGTCTCGTTCTCGAAGGATCTCCTGCAGCGTCTGAATTACTTCGGCGTTTGGTTCGTCCAAAAATCGCTTCAACTCTTCTCGTGATGGGTTCTCCAACTCGTCCAGTCTCTGACCTCGGAGCGTCTGCACCTCCATTGCTGTGCCTGGATACTGACCTGGGCTATGTCCACAGATCTCTCGATAGTAGGCAACACGCTGGAGCATTTTGGCTATCGTATAATTTGATGGCATAGGATGTCGCGAGTTGTGTGATGACCTAACGCTGAACTGACTCATGAGGGCTCGCCGCGGAGCGGTGAGTGCGAATTGAGTCGAGTGTATTGATATGAACCTTCTTTCATTTGTTAGATGCCTATAATACTGCCGTAGCCAAACCAACCTAAACACCTAACTATCTTTGTTTCATAAACTCGAGATACGCCATAGGAATGGATATTCTGAGTTCACCTTCGCTCTTTGCAATGGAATTAAGCTTATCTTCAATAGTAGCTTTTACTTCAGTCCATTTGGATTCGGGTAGTAGTGATTTCCACGTCGACATAAAGCAACTTTCGACAAAACTACTTTCAAGAAAAGCTGTTCCAGAGGCGTAACGCAGGAATATCTTCTTCTCGACCATTTGGGTCGAAGCAAATCCTTCAGAAGTAAATAGTCTCTGAATTTCCGGAATTGTTGATCGCCTACTTTCATCCTGCTCTACTTTCTCAACATACTCGTTCAGATTCAGTTTTTTGAGAGACTCTTTGAAAGCGCTATAGAACTCTTCCATATGTCCTTTGTAATTTGTAGAGATCGCGATTCTTCCATCTTGAGAGAGAACTCTTTTACATTCTCGAACAACTAGTTCTTTTTGATCGAAGTTGTTAAGTCCTAGGTTTGAAACGATCAAATCAAAGTGACTATCTTTAAATGGAATTTCCAATGCGTCTGCTAACACGACTTCCGTATTAGGTGTTTCCCTGAAGACGATTTTCGAATTTAGATATTTTACAGCCGCTTCCCACGGGTCGATCCCAACCATGCTAGAATTTTTTCCAAGTCGATCGGACAATTCAAGCAGTGGAAAACCTGTGGCACAGCCAACATCAAGCACTCTGACCTTTTCCCTTATTGGAATATTGTCTAATAAAAGCTGCCCAAAGTGGGATGACCAAAAGGTCAGCTCATTGAAGTTCAGGGCAAATTGTTCAGAATCAGAATCAAAGTAAATAGACATGCTTGCTCTACCTCAGAAAAATAGTTTTAGTGGTTATTACAGAAAAGTCTAAAGAGCCAAATTCATCCATTGAATCGAAATCAATGCGCTTCGGCCCCACATGTTCTTTTGCTTCAGCATCAATGGCTTCAATTTTTGAACACAACCTCGTCATCCTTGCTGGTATCGCGAAGTTGTAGCAATGGCTGTTGCGCTCCGCTCCACAGACATTGCTACAAACGATTTGTGTACGCCCGTCATGGGCATCAACTGATGAGGTTCAAGTCCTCTATGCATAAAACCAATAAGTTAAATTCCTAGATGAAACAAACTTATGAAAAGCATTAGCCGAAGGCAACTGCGAAGTCGCGAGGCTTGGTGGGAAGGAAGCCCTAGGCAAAGTCGCGGGGCGATGAACAAGAAGGTCATACAAGGCCTAGCGTCTGGGGCGAGCGGGCACAACGCCGCGAAGCCCTTTGGTTTAGGACGTAGGGTAGATGGCACGTTCGCGCGATG
>JAJFLS010000770.1 GCA_021772595.1 Opitutales bacterium | reverse complement strand
ATGCCCGGTAACGCTTAACCCGTCCCAACGCAGCTCATCCACGTTGATGACGATCATGTTGGGTCTACTTCCCTTATTCTCAACCTGCCCCATCAGAATCGCGCAAGCCGCAAACAATGATAAAACGGACATTAGTTTAGGGGCTTTCATGGGGAGTTCCTGAATTGGATTCGAATAACTAGTGTAGAAGCGCAGTATCGATTCGCCAAGGACCGAATGCGGAAAAGATCGCCCGCGACCCATTCTTAAAGGTAGGGAGGAGCGGTTGTTGATAGGAAATTCAATTGTTCCCTCATGTGCCGGTTTCGATCGGGATGAGTTTCCGTTCAGGCGGAACCTTAGAAGGAGTGACGGCGGATGAAAACCTGGAAGGGGTATCCTTTTTGGAGAAAGGAATGGGGCAGTATATCCATGGAAACGACCGAATCACGTTTGGTCCCGGAATCGCCCAACATAAGTGGGCTGAGATTCGAGGTATGTTGCCCAAGCAAGCGGGTGAAAGCGTGTACTTGACGGGTTATACCCCTTTCCGGCACACCTTGCATTTGGAATAGAAGCGCCCTAATCGTCTATTATCTTTATCAACGAAAGATCTTCATTCGATTGTGAAACCCCTTAGTATCATGAAACTTATTACGATTCTCGCCCTTATTCTCTCAACGCTTTGCATTTGCCAATCATTGCTTGCTGCGCAGCCGAACGTTATCCTGCTGATGGGTGACGATCATGGTTGGGAGGAAACCGGTTATAACGGGCATCCCTATGTTAAGACCCCTGTGCTCGACGAGATGGCGGCGACTGGTCTGCACTTGGAGAATTTCTACTCGGGCCATCCAACCTGTTCGCCTACGCGGGCGAGTTTTCTCACAGGGCGTCATCCGAATCGAATGGGTACTTTCTCGCCGGGTTGGTCATTCCGGCCAGAAGAAATCACTAGTGCTCACATCATGGGCAAAGCTGGTTATCGGAGCGCTCACTTTGGGAAATGGCATGTGGGCACTGTGAAAGCTGAATCGCCATTGAATCCAGGCGCGATGGGTTTCGACGAATGGCTTTCGCACGACAATTTTTTTGAAATGAACCCGTCGTTTTCTCGGAACGGAGGGCCTCCAGAAGTTTATCCAGGGGAGAGCTCCGAAATCCTTGTTCGCGAGTTGATCGATTTCATTGGCCGCGCGAGCGATGCCGAAAAGCCGTTCTTCACGGTTGTTTGGTTTGGGTCTCCACACGAGCCCTATAGCGGATTGCCGGATGACTTGGCGCTCTACGATGACCTCCCCAAGAAATACAAAGAGAAGATGGTTAGGCTCACTTCCAACGAGACCGGTAGTCCCACCACGCGCCCGCAAGGCGAAGTTTTGCGCGAGCGTTATGCGGAGATCACCGCGATGGATCGCTCCATTGGAACGCTGAGAACCTACCTTGCCGATGAGGGCTTGAGGGACAATACGCTGCTCTTCTATTGCGGCGACAATGGCACGTCCCGCGACGGTTCGCTCGTCACCCCGCATCGCGGCGTCAAAGGCGAAGTCTATGACGGCGGCATCCTTGTGCCGGGTCTAATCGAGTGGCCTGACCGGATTTCTAAACCGCGAAACACGAAGATTCGGGCCAGTACCAGCGATCTGCTCCCTACGCTTTGTGGGATCGTCGGCCAGGACCTTCCGTCGCGTCCCGTCGATGGCATCGACCTCACTCCTTTGATTGATGGGACGATGAACGCGCGTTCTAATCCGCTCTATTTTTGGAAGTACAATAATAGCAACGATGAGGGTGCTCAATTGGAGCACTACCTTGATCCCGCGTTGCAAGAAGGTACTACGCCGCTCGTAAAGCTCATGGGCGGTATCGCTACGCGCAACTTCAAGAACCTCAAGCACCCGACTATCAGCGACGCCGACTATCTCGGTCCTCGGGCAATTATCGATGGACGTTTCAAGCTAGTCGTGCGCGAAAATAGGAACGGCGAGACCGAACAGGAGCTATTCGATCTGAAAAAGGATCCCGCCGAAACGAAGAATCTCATCGAGCAGAAACCTGCTGCCGCGAAAAAGCTGCGAGTCGCTCTTCGCCAGTGGCAGGAGTCCGTTCTCAATAGTCTAACCGGAGCGGATTACTGAAGTTTGTGATGCGGGGGTATCTGTTCTTTTGTTCGTATTGGGTAAATGCCTCGAGGCTTGTCGTAGTTCCTGAGATTGCCGAAGGGCTTCGTTGCTGACTTTGGTAGCGGCCGATCTTCCCGCAACTGCGCATACGCGTCAACTTAAGCTGAAAGCGACGGTTCGCCGATTGTAGGAGCCTGCTTGCAGGCGATCATTTCCCTAGGCCATGGCGAAGAAAATCGCCTGCAAGCAGGCTCCTACGGTTGAGAAACTACTTTAAATTGACGCCTATGGGCTTGCTCCGGGTATTCCTTATTACGTATTGGAATCTATGATACTTTTCCGAAGCGAGGGTTTGCGAACTTCGGAGTTGTTGGAAGCTCTCGAGAAACGCTATCGCGTTATTGGCGCTTGGGCTCCTATGGGTTGGGGATATTGATCGCGAATTCTGTTTTGTCTGGCTGAGCTTCTTCAAGAATGATGTCCCCGCCGTGGGCGCGAACAATTTCTCTGGCGAGCGCCAGCCCTAGACCGAACCCGTCTTGACCGCGCGTTCGGGAGGAGTCTTCGCGGAAGAAGCGGTCGAATACCTTGTTCCGATTGACGGGTGAAATGCCGGGGCCGGTATTGGTGATTCGGGCAACGATCGATGCAGGGCTTTTGCGAAGCGAAATATAGACTTGACCCTTGGGGCGGTTGTAGCGCGCGGCATTCTTAAGCAGGTTTTGGAAGGCCTGCTTTAGGAGGATTTCGTCTCCTTGAACTTCCAGTCCTTCCTCGATTTCGCAGCGGAACTCCAGACCGTTGGAGATATCGAGTGCCTGCATATCTTCTACGAGCAAACTGACGGTTTCGCTCAGGTTGACGGGCTCCTTTTTGAGCTGCAGGGTGCCGGCGTCCGACCTGGAGAAAAGAAGGAGACAATTGGTCAAGGTTTTGAGTCGATGGGTCTCTCCCAGCAACTTGCCGATCAGCGCTTCGTCGGCGCTCGAAATCGCTTCGCCCTGGAGAGCGGCTTCCAGTTCTCCCTGCATGATCGATAAGGGCGTATTCAACTCGTGGGACGCATCCGCGCTGAACCGCGCCGATTGTTCGTAGCTGGCCTCGAGACCTGTCAGCATGGCGTTGAGCTCCTTCGTCAGGCGGCCTAATTCGTCGTTTTCCGGTCGTTTTTCGGGAATGCGCTGGCCATGTCCCTGGGCCCGGATTTCTTTAGCCGCCTTCGTGATGACAGCGACGGGTCTCATGGCCCGATGGGCGACCCAAAGCCCTCCCAAGGCGGCGAGCAACAGAGCCATTGGAAAACCGATTTTGGCGGCGCTGGCGATCTCTTCCTGAACCTTGGTCAGTTCCTCCAAATTGCTGCCCACGAATACGAGCCACCTATTCTCCTTGGTCCGGGAGACGCGCCATTTATCCCCGTCGTGCGATTGAGTATTCTGGTAGGAGGAGCGCTCCCTGTCCAAGTCGAGCGGATACTTCTTCCAATGAGACGATCGAAAGAGAGTTTTTCCGTCGGGCGATACGACTGCGATTAGGTGAAGGCTTTTTCGATCGTCGAAGAGATCGAATAGTCCGATCATGCCCTCGAGGTCAGACGGGTTCTGGTCCTCTAGCTCTTCAATCAGATCCTCTGAAAACCGCTCCGTCTCTTCATCCAAGGCGTCGATGTGTTCCTGATATAGGAAATAGAGCGAAACGCCGTTGAAGATCAGTAGGACGAATCCTGATACGAGTGCGGACCAGAGGGCTAGTCGAAATCGAATGGAGCGAAGAAATTTCATTGCGCGGAAATCGTGTATCCCATGCCTCTAACGGTTTGGATGAGTTTGCGATCGAAGCCCGCATCGATTTTCCTTCGAAGCCTGCGGATGTATACATCCACTAGATTGGTGTCGGGGTCGAAATGATACTCCCAAACGTGCTCCAGAATTTGGGTACGCGTCAACACGCGGCTGGGGGTTCGCATAAGCAATTCCAGGACGGCGAATTCTCGGGGGGCGAGGGAAATTTCCGTGTCCCCGCGGTGGACTTCTCGGGTCATCAAGTTCAGTTTCAATCCTTCGAATTCGACGAGGTTGAGGCCTTCGCCCGAGGCCCGCCGGAAGACCGATTTCAAGCGGGCTATCAGTTCTTCCAAATAGAAGGGTTTCGCCAAGTAATCGTCCGCGCCCAGCTCCAATCCTTCGATCCGCTCGGACACATCGCTGCGGGCGGTGATGATGATGATGGGGACATTGTTTTTCTTTTCGCGCAGTCGCCGAAGGATACTCAGGCCATCCCTTCCCGGAAGCATGATATCGAGGACGATCGCGTCGTAGGAATGGGTCTCCGCCAAAACGAGGCCCTCGTTACCGTTGGCGGAAGTGTCGACGGTATAGCCTTGTTCCGCCAAGCCCTTTCGCACGAACGAAAGGATCTTTTCTTCATCTTCGATAACCAGAATGCGCATTAGCTGCCGTTTTCCCGATGGTTGAAATCATAGGCTTCACCGATCTCGTTCACAAGATCGCCGAGGTGTTTAAAGTAAAACCCGGATGTTACGTCGAGTTCGATGACAATCTCGAAAAATTCCTCTATCCGATCAACGATATCCTTCTCGGTATCGTAGAGGGAATCGCGTGCCTGGATCAGATTGTCGATCGACTCGTTCCCGTTTTTATAAGCTTCCAGCTTTTGGGCGAAGACTGATTGGCGCAAGGTCCGGCTCGCTTTGAGCTCTTCGATTAGGAGCCTCGAGCTTCTTGCTTGCGAAACCTTGCGTTTGATCAAGTGATGGACTTTTCGCTCCCGCCACTCGACCTGGGCATTGAAGCGCTTTATCTCCGCGTCGGCTTGCTGCATGGAAAGGAGCAGCAGTTTCGGGTCGTTTCGTTGCACGCTGAATCCCAAGCCCACTTCATAGCCGGAGCGTTTACGACGGTCGTCGCCGCGTTGCTCGAAGTCGTAGTTGCCAAACAGCTTGCCGAAAATGTCCCATTTCCCTTTTTTCGCCAATTCCTTCTTCAGTTCCGCATTACTCCGGGCGACCTTAATCACTCGGATTTCTACATCGTTTTCAATTGCTTCGCCGATGATGGTTTCGACATCCGAGTCGATGTAGCGCTTCCCGTAGTAGTCGCTCCCGTTCAATTCCAGGTGGCTAATCTCGTCCAGGCGGACATCATCGAGGCCTAGGTTTTCCATCAAGCCGATCAAGGAAGCGTCGACTTCGCCTTCGAATCCCACCGATTGCGATTGATAGTCTTGTATCTGGTCATCGATCTGGAGCACGTCGTCCCCGGAATCCGCATTGGCGGGTAGGTCGCGGATCAGTTGAAAATCCGCGATGGCCGTGTCGATCAAGGAGTTTATGCCAACCGATTGTTCGACTTCGAGGTAGGCTTCGTGCGATTCACTGATGCTTTCGCGCACCGTATCGATAAAATCCAGCCACGCATTGAGCAGCTCGTTCTCCTCGAAATTGCGCTCGGTCACACGCTCCAAAGTGGTGAAGGAGCCAAAGAGCGGAAAACGCAATTCTCCGCCGATAAAGGGATTCCCATTTTCGCCATCCTCATCAGAAGTTCTTCGCACTCCGCTCGAGGCCGAAATCCGTTTCCCATCGAAGAACTCCTTCTCGAATCCCAAGCTAGCGGATGCTTCGTCTTCGTTCTCTCGCATGCGAAAGCCTTGGTCCAGAAAGGATTCGGATTGGCGCTCCGCGGTCGTATCGACGATCATGGGAACGAATTGGCTCAGATTGCGTTCGAAACGCCGGAATTGGTAATCGGAGGCTTCGATGTCATAGCGAGCGGCTGCAATCTCCAGATTCTGCTCGAAGGTGATCTGGATGATCGAATGGAAGTCGATCGTTGGATCTGTTTTGGCTGGGGTCTCCCCTGTGGCTGAAGACCTACCAATGAGGAAGAAGGCCAAACTCGCGGTGCATAGGATCCAGGCTCTGGCTGAAGAATAATTTTCCATTGAGCCGAATATAGCCGATGAATCCTGCCTGAAGCCGATGGCAACCATGACAAAAGAGTCAGAATAGGGGAGGTGGGCTATTCCGAGTGGACCTTTATCGGGAGAATGGCGGTCCGTACTAATAGGAGCTTCAGGGAAATCCGAATTGGACCCTAGAGCGTGTCCAATAATTCGTCGTATCATGCCGTATGCTCGTAGTAGGGTCGGGGGGGGGGGGGGGGGGGGGGGGGGGGG
>JAJFLS010000769.1 GCA_021772595.1 Opitutales bacterium | reverse complement strand
ACACTCTCTTGGTGAGCTTTGTGTCCTTGGTGGGCGAATTAGTTCTTTTTCGCTGCGGCTTCGACGACGTCGAGGTGTCGCAGGTAATCCGATACGTTTCCGGGGAAGAGGGATAGGCCGTCTTTTCGGATTTCGAGAACCTTGGTGACGAGTGGATCAATGAAGGCGCGGTTGTGGGAAACGATGAGATAAGCGCCTGTGTATTCGCCAAGAGCGCGTTGCAAAGCTTCCTGAGAACGCATGTCCAAGTGGTTGGTCGGTTCGTCGAGGATTAGGAAGTTGGCCGAGCGGGCCAACATCTTCGCGAGAGCGAGTCGGTTGCGTTCGCCGCCGGAGAGTACCTCTACTTTTTTGAATACATCATCGCCGCGAAAGAGGAAGGTGCCGAGGATGGAGCGGATGTTGGTGGTGTTCTTGCCCTCAGCGGAATCCTCCAATGTGGCGAGTACGGTAAGCTCTTTGTCTAGCTCGTCTGCCTGGTGTTGCGCGAAATAGGATATGTGAGTGCTGTGGCCGCTTTCGCGTTCGCCGGATTGGTAGGGTTCTACGCCGGCGATGACTTTCGCGATGGTGGTCTTGCCGGCGCCATTGACTCCAACGACTGCTATGCGGTCGCCCCGTTCGATGCGAATGTTGGCGTCGCGGATGACGTCGAGCTCGCCGTAGGATTTGCAGAGGTCGACGAGTTTGATAACGGTTTGTCCACTCCGGGGCGGCTGAGCGAAGGAGAACGAAACGCTGTCCTCTTCTTTTTCGATCTGAATGCGGTCGATCTTGTCGAGGGCTTTGATGCGACTTTGAGCCTGTTTGGCTTTGGAGGCTTTGGCTCGAAATCGGTTTATGAATTGCTCGGCTTGCTGGATTTCCTTTTGTTGGCTCTTGTAGGCTTTGAGCTGCAGTTCCTTGCGTTCGGCGCTTTGCTGTTCGAAAACGCTATAGTTTCCACTGTAGGTGTGGAGGGAGCCGAGGGAGATTTCGAAGGTGCGATTGCAGATCTCGTCGAGGAATCCGCGATCGTGGGAGATCATGAGCAGGGAGCCTTCGTAGCCTTTAAGAAAATCTTCGAGCCAATGTTGGGACGTTACGTCGAGGTGATTGGTCGGTTCGTCGAGCAGAAGCAGAGAGGGATTGGCTAGGAGCAATTTGGCAAGGGCGATGCGCATTTGCCAGCCACCACTGAACTCCTCGGTTTTGCGCTCCATGTCTGAACTAGAGAAACCGAGGCCGAGCAGCACGGACTCGATACGAGACGGAAGCTTGCCCGCGTCGAGATCCTCGAGACGGTGTTCCCAGGCGCCGATGAGCTCGAGGGTTTCGTAGAACTCTTCTGAGGATGTATCCATTTCGTCGAGGCGCGCTTCCGCTTCCTCGACTTTCGCCTTGAGTCCGAGAACGTCGGCGAATGCGGTTTCAGTTTCCTTGAAAAGGGTGCGGCCGTGCATTTCGATGCCGTCTTGGGGGAGATAGCCAAATGTGACGTAGTTCGCCTTGTCGACCTTTCCGCCATCGAATTCCTCGAGGCCGCATAAGACTTTGAGCAAGGTGCTTTTTCCCGCTCCATTGCTGCCGACGAGTCCGATGCGATCCTTCGCTCCAATGGTGGCGCTGATATCCTTGTAGAGATACCGTTCTCCGTACTGGAGGGTTATATTTTGTATAGCGATCATGGAAAGCGGCCACTTGTGTTCGTGACAGGACGAGTCGTCAATCGCGGAATTCGCCCGAAGTCGAGATGGGGTAGGTCATCTTATTTCGCGTCCCGACCGTTTAAATTACAAGGTTGTAATATAAACGGTCATAGGAATTTGGGAGACACACCTCGCGGATGGCCGATTGCTCGGACGAGGTTGATTCTTGCGAATTTGTCTTACAGGATCCGCGAATGCCTTTACAATCAGACCGTGAACGTATCGAGGATGCTGCATCCCGCATTTTGGATGCGGGCCGTTTCAAAAAGGCCATCCAGGCGTTTGATCTGCTCAACGACGATGATCCGACTCGGGTTGCCGACGAGGGGAGAGAACTTGGCTACGAGCTCTACTTCAGCCATTTGCTATTCGCGAAGACGCTCTCGCTCGAAAACGATGCGTCCGAGCCCTTGCTATTGGCTGCCCGAAGCCAGCATATTTGCCGCTGGAAAATGCCGCGAGTCGATTACCCGGCAGGCCGGGCAGGCTATTTGAAGTGGCGGTCGGACCTGAAGCGCTATCACGCGGCTACCGCGACGGGGGTGCTGGCCGATCTTGGCTACGATGAGGAGACGATCGACCCAGTTCGAACGATCAACTTGAAGGAGAACCTAAAAACCAATCCCGATTCCCAGGCGATGGAGGACGCCTTGTGTCTTGTTTTCCTCGAAAACCAATTCGCCGATTTCCGCCTGAAAACAAGCGAGGAGAAAGTGATCTCCATCCTTCAAAAGACCTGGGCAAAGATGAGCGAGAAAGGGAAAGCCGCCACTCTCGAACTCGAATTGGGCGACGAGGAAAAACGTCTAGTGGGCCTGGCCTTGGAGGGATGAATTCTGCCCGCAGTTCAAAAGTAGGGCAGCTAAGGCTGCAAGCAAATATTCCCCACGGATTTTCACGGATAAAAATCTAAACGGTAGAGTAAAACGTTTGGGTTAAGAGTCGTTCGTGTCGCTCAGATAGATCTTCGAGAGTTCGCGTAGAATCGTTTCGAGCTTCTGGTAGTATTCGCTCTCGTTCATCGATTTTTTTAGCGAACGGTGTTGCTCCAGTTCGATTTCCAACTGGTCCCTTGCGAGGCGTTTCTCTGGTGAAAGTCGACTCTCTTGCTCGGACGCGATCAGGGCAATTTGCCGAGACCGAAATCCGTCGGGCATGCGATCGTCTTCGGGTTCCTTGACGAGTCGCTCGCCGCGAAACCAATCTGCCGGCGTCCCTGTCTGATCGCCGTTGTCGTCGATGAGAGGGTGCTCGGAAGCGAGGCGGCCCGCTTCTTCGTAGAAGAGTTCGACGGATCGAGCAGTGGCGACGAACGCTTCCAGCAGGGAAACTTGACCGTCCTGGTTGCTGTCACCGTCGCGGGATTCGATTACGTTCGCGAATCGCTCGCCGAAGCGGGCGTAGTTCAGTTCTTCGCCGCTGCGTGTAGCGGTTATCAAAATCCGATTGGGTTGCGACAGTCGATTGATGAACGGCGCGGATGCCGAGCCGCCGTGGATAAAAACGAGCGGTCGCTTGATCGGTTCGAGCCAAGTCGCGAATGTTTCGGAATCCAAGTCGGCGCCTTTCAAATTGAGCAAAGTGCGTTTCTGCGTATGCGTCCCGTGGCCGATATAAATGATCCAAACGGGAACTGGCGATTCTGTATCAAGCGTTGTCACCCAATTTTCGATACGTTCGAAATCGCTTTCGTCCTGTGTGTCGAGGCCTACGATTTCCATTCGAGCATGGGTTGAATCCGCAGCGCGTTTCCAAGCGGATGCTGCGGCCTTGAAGCCAGCTTCATAACGATCCTCGCCTGGAGCGCCGACGATCACTAGGAGTTCGTGTTCGGGTGGTTCCTGTTGATCCTGCTCGCCGAGAAGCGTAATGCTTCCGAAGAGAAGAGAGTTAATCAGCAGCAGTCCTCTAAGAGGGTGTCTAATAGATGCCGTGAAGGCTCGGGACGGCGCCCGAGCGTTACCTTTTTCTCGAGCGAAGCTCGAGCATTGGGTAGCTTCCGGGCGCCGTCCCGGATGAATAATGCGGTATTTTGCATACGAGCCGAATGGATTAAGTTGTAGACGCGATCGCTGATCGCGTACGCGACCAACGGTCGCGTCTACAGTTTCGAATTTCCGTTTGCTTGTGGTAGGGCGGCTTATCCCTAAGCCGCCGCACAGGCGACGTATTTTCAGCGGCTTAAGGATAAGCCGCCCTACCTTTTCTAGCGCCATCATGCGAGGCCTCGCTTTCTTCTTAACCCCCACTCGGCTAGGAAGCAGGAAAGGGCGCCGAGAAAGAGCCAGCCGTTGTGCCAAAGCGGATAGGACCAGGTCTCAGTGATCGGGGCGCTGCGTTTGGCGAATTCCTCTTCGATCGTGGAGAGATCTTCCCAGGCGAGGAGTTTCCCGCCGGTTTTGGCGGCGATCGTTTGCAAGAGGTCGATATTCGGGGAAAGCGACTGGTACTCATGGGCTAGAGGCTCGTTGACCCAACCGGTTTCCGCCATTCCGATGACTTCTCCTTGTGATCCTAACACTTCGACGCTTGCCAGATAGGCGCCTTCGTCTTGCGATGAAAAAGTGGTCGAGTAGCGTCCGGGAGCATTGGATACAGGATCGGCGTAAAGTTCGACTTCGGTGAACCCGGTATGATCAGCGAGCTCGGCTGTGCTCAAATCGACGCGTTTGATCGAGATGCGGGCTTCGCCAATTTCGAGCGGCTTGTATTTATCGTCGCGAGCTTCCACGACGAGATCGACACCGTTCGCATTGCTCTTGGCTTCGATCTCGACGATCTGCGGAATATCGGTCACGAGCCAACGCGAAACTTGCCGCCAGAATTGAGCGAGGTCTTCTTGCTCGCTAGCGCCTCGAAGTCCCCATCTCCAAAGATCCCCTACAGCGACGCAGGCGACTTTGCCCGCGCCGAAATTGTGGGCTACCAGACTAGGGTAGCGATTGCCGAGGAGATTTTCGACTTCCGCCAGAACGCGGGCTCCGGGTTTTATCCGCGGAAGGGTGTTGAGCACGCGAAATTGCGGCATCGCGTTGAGTCGTACGCGCTCGTCGGTCTCGACCGGCCGGACGCGTGTCCATGGCTCGACCCAGCCTTCGCGGGTGAGTTTCCAGGAAAGATTTTCGCTTGCCGCTCGCTCGTAGGTCTTGTCCAGGTAGACGGGCAATGTCGCGGCGATTGGAGTCTTGTCGTAGCCGCCGTGATCCAGAGCGTCGGCTCCGCCGAGGACGAGGAGTCCGCCTCCGCGCTCGGAGACGAATCGGCGAATAAGCGTTTGCTGATTAAAGCTGAAGAAATCCGCTTCCAGGTCATCGATGATAAGCGCGTCGTATTCGAAAAGTTCCTCGGCGACTTTGGGAAAACCGTCGCGGAGTTCCGTTTCGTCGCGGGCGTTGACGCGAATTAGAACGGGTTGGTCGTAGCGCTCGGCTTCTTCTTCCGAGCGGTCGAAGCCGCGATAGAGGGGATTGCTGGATTCACCGGCTCGCCCCTTGAACTCGAATTTCGGTTCGCGGCGAGCGACTCGAATGAGTCCGGTCATCTGCAACTGGAGATCGTCGTGAAGCGCTCGATTGAGAAACTTGTATTCCCAATTGGGACGCCCGGATACGTACAGGATGCGAAACGCTTTCTGGCCGCCGTCGACCATCGCGATTCTACGGTTGTTCGCCAAAGTGGCTTCTGTTTCCTCTTCGCGTGTCGAATAAGTGGATACTTCGAAGAATTGGATCCCGGATTGGGCCGGTCGCCAGTCAAACGCGGTCGTGTGGCTTGAGCCATCTGTTTTCGTACGGAGCATTTGCGGCTTGGGGGCGTCCGAGTCGCTACCGGAGCTTGGGAGCGAGCGAGCGGTCTGGATAGGATTTACTTCGACGCTGATGGTTTGGGCGGGAAGTTCGCTTGAGGAAACAACGACTTTCAAAGAAACCGGCGCGTCGTCAAATGCGGTTTGCCGCAGGTCGATTCGGTCAATGCTCAGATCGGGCAGGGGAGCGGGTTTCCCGATCGTCACCGGATAGATTGGCGGAAGATTCTCAAGAGGGATTGTGTCGAGCTCTTCGGCGTCAGTCGCGACACCATCGGTGAACAACAGGATCCCAGCCAAGGGCAGTCCGTCGAAACGCTCGTTCAGTTGGGAGAGCGTTTGGACTAGGTTGCTGCGATCGCCAGTGAAGTCCAAGGTTCCGAAATCCGCGATGCGGCGCAAATCACGGTCGAAACGATAAGGGCGCGTCTGGTAGTTTTCGCTCAGCTTGTCGAGCCATGCGGCGTCTGTCCCTGCTAGTTTGGATTTCAATTGTTGGCCTCGGCTTTCGGTGTCGCCCGGATCGGTCAAGAGCATTCCTTGGCTATTATCCGCGACGAGAGCGACGATGTTCTCTCCTTTAGCAGGACGTTCCCCGGTCCAATGCGGATCGAGCAAGCAAAGGAGCAGAAGAACAATCCCCAAACCGCGTAGCGTAAATCCCAATACGTAGCCTCTAGCCAGATGGCCGTCGGTTTTCCAGGCGAAATAGGAAACCGGCAAAAGTATCAATCCGCATAGAAGCGCGACCCACCACCAGGCGTCGCCGTTGAATGTCAAAGCCCCTAGCATTGACCGTACCTTCCGTTCGCGTCACTGAATCTTGTAGGAGCCTGCTTGCAGGCGATTAACATTCCAGATCTCACGGTACCATCGCTTGCAAGCAAGCTCCTACATGTTCCGTTATTGGCCCAGCGATTCATAGTATTTTCTGACGGATTCCTGGTAGGCTCGCGGAACGGGGTCGCGATCAATTGGTTGTAAGGCGTTCGGATCTTCGTGCCGTGCAAGTTCTTGCTTCACCCAAGTTCTCGCATCGTTGAGGGG
>JAJFLS010000768.1 GCA_021772595.1 Opitutales bacterium | reverse complement strand
AAGCCAAAGAGCAGTTGCAGCAGATCGAAGATGGCTTGGAGGTTCGAGGAGATAAGGCGCTTTTCGAAGAGTTGATTCGAAAAGGGTTTCTGGAACGCAGATCGGTTTTCCAGATGATGGCGGATGAGTTCGCTTTGCGTTTCGTGGATCTCGCTGCGATCGATCTTCCTAAGGATCCTGGCGATTTTCTTGAAGAGACGCTAGCTCGCCAGTTCCGCGTGTTTCCGCTGGAGGTCGTGAACGGCGCTCTGCAGGTAGCGATTTCGAATCCGCTCGCGGTCGAGTCGATCGATAGCCTTTCGCACATGTTGAAGACGCCGATCGAACCGGTTTTAGCGGATGGAGCGCAGATCGAAAAGGCGATCAATTCGTATTACGATTCGGGGAAGCATGAACACGAATCAGCCTTCGGGATGGACGAGGGCGAGGGAGGTGACGTCGATGTTCAGGTTCACGATCAGACTGCGGTGGCGGGAGACGTGTTGCCGGACGAATCCGATGCGCCGATTATTCGGCTGGTGCAGCTGATCATCACGGAAGCGATTCGAAAACGCGCCTCGGATATTCATTTGGAGCCCTTGGACACGCGATTTAGAGTGCGTTATCGGGTCGATGGCGAACTCCAGGAAATGTCAAGTCCGCCACCGAAACGGCTTCAATTGCCCGTCATTTCTCGAATCAAGGTGATGGGGCAGTTGAGCATCGCCGAAAAGCGTTTGCCCCAGGACGGTAGAATCCAAGTGAGAGTGGAGGGGGTTGACTATGATTTGCGGGTCTCCTCTCTGCCGACGGCCTATGGCGAGAGCATCGTGATGCGAATCCTGGATAAGACGGGATTGATGAAAGGCCTGCCCGAGCTCGGATTTTTGAAGGATGACCAGGAGATTTTCGAGAAGCTGATCACTTTGCCGGACGGGATTTTGCTCGTGACGGGGCCGACGGGATCGGGCAAGACGACGACTTTGTACAGCTGCCTGAACTATGTGAACAAGCCAGACCGGAAGATCATCACGGTCGAGGATCCGATCGAGTACCAGATGCCGGGCATCAACCAGGTGCCGGTGAGCAAGCAAGTCGGGATGACCTTCGCAGCGGCTTTGAAGGCGATGCTTCGGCAGGCTCCGAACATTATCATGGTCGGCGAGATTCGGGACAAGGAGACTGCGGAAATCGCCATAAACGCCTCGCTGACAGGGCATATGGTCTTCAGCACCTTGCACACGAACGACGCGCCTTCGGCGGTGACGCGACTTGTTGATATTGGCGTAAAACCCTATCTGGTAGCAACTTCGTTGAGGGCTTCTATGGCCCAGCGGCTGGTGAGACGAATTTGTCCGGATTGCGCCCGTCCGCATACTCCGACCCATCGGGAGCTGGCGGCGGTTGGGCTGCACCGCGATTCGATCGGTGACGCTCGTTTCATGCGAGGCGTGGGTTGCCCCAAATGCCATAATCAAGGGATTAAGGGCCGTTTCGGGATATTCGAGATTTTCCAGGTAAACGATGAAATCGAGAAACTCATCTACTCGGGCGGGACCGCGACGCAGATGCGTTCAGTCGCTAAGGAGTTGGGAATGAAGACGATGCGCGAAGATGGAATTCGAAAAGTGCTCGCTGGGCACACCTCTGTGGAAGAAGTTTTGACGGTCACTGTGGATGAGCCGATGATCGAGTGACTCTGATCTCCATGAATACGGAGCGCAAATAGGCCTGAAACGGCTGCTGCGCAGGTTCAATAATCACTCAATACAACCGATAGAGAAGCATATGAGTTACGAAATGAACGAATTGCTCGAATTGGTATTCGAGGAAGGCGCATCTGATCTCCATATTCAGGTGGGAAAACCGCCTATGCTGCGATTGCATGGCGGGATGGTGCCAGTCGATGGTCCGGACTTGACGCCGGCCGACACGGAGATGCTCATGCTTTCGATCACGGCGGACTCTTACGTTCAGGCGGCCAAGACGGAAGGCGGGGCCGATTTCGGTTTCGCGTACATGGACAAGTCTCGTTTTCGCGTCAGCGTCTTGAGAGCGAAAGGAAACTACGGTCTCGTTCTCCGCCAGATTCCAAACGAGTTTTTCGATCTCGAAGACATCGGGCTTCCCGATCAGATAAAGGACTTGCTCTACCGTCCACGCGGATTGGTTCTCGTGACGGGGCCTACGGGTTCGGGCAAGAGCACGACTCTGGCTTCGATGATCAATTACATCAATCAACGTCGTAGCGGTCATATTATTACTATCGAGGATCCGATCGAATACTATCACCATCATAACAAGTGCCTTATCACGCAGCGTGAAGTCGGCGTTGATGTTCCTTCTTTTGGGGAGGCTATTCGCCGAGCTCTGCGGCAGGATCCGGACATTATTCTGGTCGGGGAAATGCGCGACTTGGAGACGATTGAAGCGGCGATCAGCGCGGCGGAAACCGGTCACCTCGTTTTCGGAACCTTGCACACGAACAGCGCGGCGAAGACGGTCGACCGGATCGTGGACGCATTCCCTGCGAACATGAAAGAGATGATTCGCACGCAGCTTGCCTCGTCTTTGGTTTCCGTGATTTCACAGGTGCTTTGCAAGAAGGAAGGCGGCGGTCGCGTCGCGGGTCTCGAAATTATGGTGACAACTACTTCGATTGCCGCTTTGATCCGCGATAACAAGACGTATCGAATCAATTCCGACATTCAGACAGGCGCGAACTTGGGTATGTTCACGATGGATACGCACTTGATGAGTTTGTATAACCGCGGATTGATCTCTGCTCGCGAAGCTTACGAGAAATCGCAGGCGCCGGAAGACATGCGCAAGCGCCTTGAGGCTCTCGGGGCGACTGTTGAACAGTCGTAAAGAGACGTCAGCTTTCTACGGGCTGGCTTTCGTTTGCGATCGTCTTGTAGACCTCGTCGCGGAGCGCGTCGAGCTCTTCTTGGTCGGTATCTAGAGCGGAATCAATACCGCTGACGTAGAAGGTGTCGATCGCAATGCCTCGCTCGGTATTGATGCGAGCGAAGGTTATATTGAATCCGTGCGTAAAGATGCACTTGGAAATCGAATACAGTAGTCCGAGATGATCCGGAGCCTGCGTTTCGACAATGGTTCTCTTCAGCGCTTTCTCGTGATAGACTTCGACTTGCGGTTTGAATGAGTCGGCGAGAGGGTTGTCGTTTTTGGTGAAGATGTCCTCGGCCGATTTCTTCACGATGTTTTGCAAGACGGGGTACAAGTCGGAATTGGCGACGAGGGTGTCTTTCACGCATTCCTCGAAGATCATGGTGGCGTCGCGAACGGTGCGCGACTTGCGGTCTTTCTCGACGACGTAGAAGGTGTCGATGGCGATGCTGTCTTCTCGCAAAACCCCTTTCGCGCTGAGAATGCTGTAGCCCGCGATATTGAGCGATCCGGCGAGCTTGTGGAATAGTCCGGCCCGGTCCCAGGTGACGACATTCACGACGATGAAGCTCCGGTTCAGGTCCTCTCTCCAGTCGATGATGGGATTTAAAGTTCCGCTGGATTCGTTGGTCGCGATCTCGTGAAGAAGGCGGTTGATCATCTTGATATGCAGGACGATCTCGGTTTGCGATGTGTTGATGAAATACCGATCGGGAAGTAGCTGGAAGTGAGCGTTGATCTCTTCGCTGCCGATGTCGATCGCATCCATCTTGAGCAGTTTTTGCAAGACCGACTCTTTGTGTCGCTGGTATTGTTTTTCGGTTTTTCCTTTAGCGTTAAACGCTTCCATCGCACGGTGGAAGAGCGTGGAATGCAGGGTGTCTTTGTAATTGTTCCACAAACCTTTGGCGGTGCCTCGGGCATCGCAGAATGTGTGGATATATAAGAGGCGAAGCTGCTCGCGAGTTTCCATTTGCTCGGCGAAGACTCGCGCTGTATCCGGATCGTCGATATCGTAACGCTGCCAAAATCGAGCCATTTGCAGGTGATTCTTAATGACGAAGCGGATGAGGATGCGGTTTTCCTCGTTGACCTCCATGCGGTCGAGAATGGGCTCGGCAAGCGCGGCGCCGGTTTCGGCATGGCCTTTGATCGCGTCGCCTTTGCCGATATCGTGGAGAAAGAGAATGAGATAAAGCAGGGAAGGGAGGCGAAGCTCGTGAATCTCTTCACGGTAGCGTTCAAAGATGGGATCTGGGTTCGTGAAGATGTTGTCGAGCTCCTGGATGGTGTGGAGCGTGTGAACGTCGGCTGTGTAGCGGTGGTAGTACTCGTGCTGGACGAGGCATGTGAGCCGGTCCCATTCGGGGACGAATTTCCCAAGCACGCCGAGTTCGTGCATGGATTTCAGGATGGGGTAGACGTTTCCGCTCTCTTGGAGAATGGCGCGGAAGCTCATGTTCGCGTCGGGCGATCGGATGACTTTTTCGTCAATCAAGTCGAGTGAAGCGCGAATGAGCGCGCTCAGATCGACGTCGAGATCGAGATTGTCTTTCTGGGTATGCCTGAATACGCGAATGAGCCGGTTGGGATCTTCTACGAACACTTTCTTGGTTTCGAAGCGGATCCCGCGTCCGGTGATAAGAAATCCATCTATCGACTTTACGCGCTCCTTTCGCCGCGCGAGCAGAAAGTCCTTCATCGACTTGAGGGGATTGATTCGCGGATCCGGCTGAGAGTTAAGGGACATCCGGCTTTCTACGATCTTGGAGGTGCGGTTGATGATTTCCGCGTTCCGGTAGTAGTCTCTCATGAACTCCTCGATGCGTTTGAGAAGATTTCGTTCTCGGTAGCCGAGGCGGTAGGCTATTTTTGGCTGGGTTTCCAGAGTAAGCAAATCGGTGGGACGCTGGCTTCGGAAGTGGAGTTCGTTGCGAGCTTTTAGTAGGAAGTCGTATGCTTTCTTGAACTCCGTGAGTTCGTTCTTCCGGAGATAGTTTTGTTCGCCGAGCCCATCGATATTCTTCACGTTGAGCCGGACGCGCGCCATCCAGAGCGTGTTGTGGTAGTCGCGGAGTCCGCCCACGCCGTTCTTGATGTCGGGCTCCTGCATGAATACGGAGTCGCCGTGGCGGGCTCGCCGTTCGTGTTGATCTCTCAATCTCTGCTGGATATATCCTTTGGGATTCTCCTTGCGGTAGAAAAGGTTGTAGGAACTTTCGAAGGCGGCGTAGAGCGGCTTCGATCCGAATATGAGCCGAGATTCGAGAAGGGCGGTTTTCGTCTGGATGTCCTTGCGGGCTTCGCTAAAAGCGTCATCGATCGTCCGGGAAGAGTGGCCGACTTTCAAGCCTGTGTCCCAAAGGGGATAGAGGATCCGCTCAACCATGAACGCCTGGGCTTCTTCCAGCGTCTTGCGATTGGTGTTCGCGGGATAGAGGAACATCAGATCGACGTCGCTAAGCGGGCAAAGCTCGGATCGGCCGTAACCCCCGATGGCGACTAGCGATATGGCGACGCCATCTCCATTTGCCTTCTGGCGGTATTCCTCGAATGCGGGTTTTGCGAGAAAGCGTATCAGCGCGTCAACGACGGCAGTGAGGGCTTTAACGACTTCGATTCCCGACGCGCCTTTGCGGTGCTTTTTTTTGATGAAGTCGGTTTCGGTTTTCAGGAATTCGCGATAGGCCGCGAGCTTCGTCGCCTCCGTTGCCTTTTTGTCAAAGCGGAGCGCTTTGTCTGCTCGCGCTCGAAAGAGTTTTGCGAATGATTGAGTCTTAGCCATTCAGAAATAGTCGTGTAAGTGCGGGGATTCGAAATTTGAAGGGATCGCTAGCCCGATTTGAAAACCACGTTCAGGATACGGTTTCCGTTTCGAACGGACTTCAGGTTTTTCAACACTAGCGATTTGTTGAACTGGAGTTCTTGTCGTATTATGGGATTGGATACGGAGATGATGAGGGTGCGTTCTCTCTCGATGCGGACGGGATTGCAGTGGCTCGCGTTGCCGGGACCGACGATCTGGGTCCAATTTTCCCGGATGCGGTCTTCAAGCGAATTGACACCGATTTTGTGACGGTCGAGAATCTTGTCGAGCACTCCGCCCATGTCTTTCGTTTCGCGAACGATCGGGCTGTAGTCTTCCGGCACGCCACGCAAGTTGGCGATCAGATTTTCGACGTGTCGGGAGAACTTGTACGGCTTTTTCGCCATCGTTGAGGAATAGATAGGCGGCGGCCCGCGTTTGTCGAGTGGATAGCGAGCGGACCGACTCGGGCACGGAGGTCCGCGAGAGGAACTGACTGATCCTCGCAATTCCGAGCTAAGAAGTTGACACGCGTCGAGGAAAATAGGTGATTACACTTATGGAAATTCGACGCGCGGCCGAGAAGTGAAATGGAGCAATCATTGTGAAAAGAAGCAATCGCGGACTATCTTTTTGGTCGGTGCAGATTCCTGGATGGCTTCTGCTGCTCTATCTGGTTTGGGCGCAGGGCGTAGCTGCATTCGACTACGAACTTGGGGTGTCTATGGGAACGCAAGAGCCAGCCGAAATGGTCACTGAAGTAGGAACTGCCTTTTGGTACGGGTTCGCTTTGGGGGACCTGCTCACTTATATCCCCATTCTCTTGTTGGGACTGATTGGACATTTACGCGGCAGACCTTGGGGTCGAATTACAATTGCTGCAGCGCTTGGTATTACCGTGTATTGGCCGATCGTATGTCTAGCGGCCATGGTCGATGCCCGAGGGGCGGCTGGGTGGAATTTCCATAACGAGGCGCCGTTTTGGATCGTGTTGCCCCTGGTGTTGGCTTGGGGAATCTGGGGATTGATTGTGGTGGTGAAGGAGGCCCAGGAAGACGGGGCGGATGTTCGGCGCTAGCGATAGAATCCGCGTGGTTGCCTAATTGTAGGAGCGGGTTTACCCAGCGATAGCCATTCAATCTGAATATTGTCGACTTACTTTATCGCGGGGTAAACACGCTCCTACTCTGATTCGATGGTATTCCCGAGCAGAGCCCCTGCCCGGCTTGGCGGGCTGCACTAGTTTGGTGACACAGCCTGCTGAGCGGAAATCGGAAGGACGACTTTCACATTCGTGCCTTTGCCTTGTTCGCTTTCAATGGAAATCTTTCCTTCGTGTTGCTCGACGATTTGCTTAACGATCGACATTCCAAGCCCGAAGCTTTGCTCACCTTGAGTGCCTTGTTGCGAGGTTTGGGCGTCGCTGTCGAAAACGTGGGGCAATTTGTCTGCCGGGATTCCGATCCCTTGGTCGATTACGGAAGTCGTAATCGTGTTGTTGTCTCCTTGCTCTAGGCGAATTGTGATTTTGTCGCCCGGATGGCTGAACTTAATGGAGTTCGAAATGAGATTATTGAAGAGTCGCTTGATTCCGTTTTCGTCCGCCAGAATTTGAATCGTGTTTTCAGTGCGTATCTGATTATCGATTACAAGTTCAATGCCTTTTGGCGTTGCCATGTGCCGGAGCGTTTCCAGACAGGAATCCAGAATTTCGCGAATAGAGGCTGGCTTAAGTTCCGGTTCGGCTCCCTCGGACTGTAGTCTTCCTAAGTCTAGAATATCATTGATGATGGAGAGTAGGAAATCGCTGGAGTTCTGAATGTGCGTAAGGTACTCGCGCTGCTCATCGGTGGTGTCTTCCTCCGCGAGCATTATCTGCGTGAAGCCGACTACTCCGTTCAACGGAGATCTCAAATCGTGAGAACAGATGGAGAGAAACTCGTCCTTCAGTTTATGTTCTCGCTTTAGTTCGACGACTTTTCGGAGGAGTCGATCTCCTAGGTTCTTCGCCTTCAAGTGAACTGCGACGCGAGCTTCGAGCTCCTCCTTTACAAAAGGCTTGATCAAGAAATCCGAGGCTCCGGATTCGAACATTCGAATCATGAAGTCTTTGTTGCGGTAGGAGGAAAGAAAAATGATCGGCGTTTTTTTTAGCCCAAGCTCGTTTCGAATGGATTGGCAAAGCTCATCTCCATTCATTTTAGGCATAATGTAGTCGGTGATCACGAGGTCGATCCCGCTGGGGTCCTTTTTCATGGCTTCGAGTCCTTCTAGCCCGTTGACGGCCTCTATGACGGTAAGTCCTTTTTCTTCAAGACGCTGCCTCAAGAGCCTCCTGATGGTGCGGCTATCGTCAACGACCAGCGCGGTGTAGTCTTGCAGTTCTTTCGACTTCACCGCTCTTTCAACTTCCGAAGTCAGTTCGCCTCTCATGAACGGCTTGATGACTAATCCGCTAGCGCCTGCCTGATAACATTGGCGACGGGCTTCTTCGGTGTCGCAAGCGGTTAGAAATATGATCGGGACCTTAGCCAAGCTCGAATGTATGGCGGAGCACTTTTCTTTCCCGTTGCGGATGCGGGAACAGATCTCGTACCCGCTGATTCCTGGCATATCGACATCGAGCGAAATCACGTCGGGCAGGACCGTTTCGAGCAGATCGAGCGCCGCTTGGCCGCTTCCGGCATCGTAGACGGTATGCCCATGCTCCTCGAGCTCCTTGCGCAAGATGCGCCGGATGCTGGGGCTGTCGTCTACAACTAGGGTTTTCATCGCATTTCAGTGGGGCAATATCGCGAAAAGGGGGTGAAAGATGGCACTTATAAGATCGACTTTTGCGGGGCGGAGTTTAGGCTTTCGGCGCCAGGAGAAATCCGATGGATGTGCTAGGGGTATTGCTGCAAGCTTGGTAGGCTCGTTCGGGCGACTGGTAGATGAATCGGAAAAGGTAGAAGAAGAGCCCGATCGTGAAAAGCAATCGCCTGCAAGCAGGCTCCTAGAATCGGCGAACCGTTGTTTTCAACTTAATGAGTCTTTAGTGATGCAAAGGAACGAATTGGCCGCAAAAAAGCGCAAAAAATTCAAAATCTCATTCAAATTCTTGC